>CALISH010000052.1 GCA_938041275.1 uncultured Solobacterium sp. | reverse complement strand
CACCTCGGCAACACTTCTTGCGTACAACATTTACAAACGTTTTGTTACCAAAGAAGAACCTAACTTCATGGCAACAAATGGAGCGGGAAATATCAAGATTTATGATGATGAGCTTAATAATGTACCACCAATTATGATTGAACGTACATTCAAAGCTATCGTAAAAGAGATTAATGAACTTATTGTATCTCGAGCTAAAGAAGCTACTCCTAGTGATATGTATCGTATTGCCAAAATCTCAACTAATGGTGATAAAGACTTATCTCTTATCATTGCTGATATCTATAAAGAGATGGGTAATGAAGTATTTATCACAGTTAAACACTCTTCTATCGATGAAGACTATACTCGTACATATGACGGTATGACTATTAACACTGGTTATGGTGATAAAGTCTATGTAAACAATAAAGAAGGATTTGCTGAATTGAACCATCCACAAATCTACTTCTTTGAAGACCCTGTAGATACACCAGAAATGATTGGTTATGTACAAAATATTATTATGCGTAATATCATGGATCCAATCAAGGCTAATAATATCAAAGGCATGATTCCTACCGTAATTCTATGCCCTAGAACTACTCGTGATATTGATACTACTATGGATGCTGTAACTGAAGCTATCTATAAATATCGCTCCGCTGGTATTCAAATCCCATTCTTATTTGTACCTAATATTACAGATAAGAATATGATTCTTGATTTAGCTCGTCTATGTAATGCTACTACAATCAAGAAGTATGTAGACTTAACTATTCAAGAAGAAGAACAAAAACAAGGTCTTGCACCAACTAATGAAACAGTACATGATTTCTTTGGTTGTGCTGATGCTGTAATCTCTGATTTCAGTAAAACTAAAATCATCAATCCTTGCGAAATGTATAAACACGGTACTACAGAATATAGTGATTTATATCAAGGTATGATTGATCATGCTGAACGTGAAGTTGCTGAAGCTAAACGTGATGGACAAGATGTAAATACTATTGGTACACTTAAACGTAGACTTAACTCTCTTAAAGCTAATACATTAGACTTATATATTGGTGGGTCTACTCAAGAAGAACGTGATAATCGTTTTGATGCTGCTGAAGATGCTGTATTGAACTGTATGTCTGCGGCTATTCATGGTTTTGGGTATGCATCTAACCTTGAAGGATTATTTGCTGCACAAGATGTATATAAGAAATACGGTAACTCTTTTGAAGATAAACCTACATTAGAAGCTGCTATCTCTTCTATTATCTATAACTCTTATCTAGATCTTGTAGCATTGTTATATGGTACTAAACGTTCTGAAATTCATGAAAGCTATAGTGAATATGATCGTAATGGTATTGTAAACCAAATGATGACTGCTGCTTTAGGTGGTGAAGATAGACTATTGCCTAGAATGCCTATTGATATCACTACAGGAGAACGTTCTGAAGACGTAATCACTTCTATTCGTTCTGATATTGCAGTATTAACTATCATTTCTAAATTGATGACTATTCTTATCACATGTAATCAGTTCTTAACTCCAGAGGCTTCGAATAATATGTATGATGCTATACGTGAAATTGAAAAGAAGAAATCTGAAGAAAAATAAATAAAATACAGCTATCGAGGTTAGGGTCACTGACTCTAACCTACGGTAGTTTATGATGGAGAATTATTATGGCTAAAAAGATAATGACTCTACGTCAATATATTAAGAACCCATCTGGTACAGGTGCATCATTTGCTGGTAATAGAACAGCATTGACGTCTATGTACTCATTGAAGTTCTTTAAGGTATTAGTAGACTACAATAATAAGATTGAATACTCTGCCATAAAAGATAAACAAGGTAATTTCTGGTGTATTATGAAGATACCATCAGAAAATATCCCTAAGTTCTTTTATGACGTTATATATAAATTCTCTCCAGCTAAAGCTGGTGATGAGCATGATACTA
>CALISH010000051.1 GCA_938041275.1 uncultured Solobacterium sp. | reverse complement strand
GGATTTAAGCCATTGGTTTGCATTTTGTACCATATCACCCAAGAATCCTGTAACCTTACCTACAGTATTCTTAACTGTTTCACCGACAGATTTCATACCGTTAACTATTAATTCACCAGCTTTACCAAACATGGTTAAGATAGGCTGAGCTTTATTAGATAACCACTCTACACCAGTCATAGCTTTACCACCAATGTATAATAGCTCATTACCTATAGAACTAGCTGTAGATGCAGCAGTGTCTTTAGTTTTTTCCCATACGTATTGAGCTTCATTAGTAACTTTACCGGCAAGATTAGATGCTACACTTTTTACAGTTTTCTTAGCATCATTAATCTTATCACTAATCCAGTCTTTAGTATCTTTATAAGTTTCCTTAGCTTTATCTAAAAGACCTTTAGCGAATATATCATTATATTCTTTAGCTGTAGAGATTTTGGATGGTGCACCTTTAGGGTGAGTATCAGGGTTATCATTGTATTCTTGAATGCGACGTTTAATATCTTCACGGAATGGTGTCATATCGTAGAATAGACCACATAAAACGTTAAAGATATCTTGCTCATCAAGAAGCCCCAATAATAAATTACTGATAATTCTAGATGCGCCTGCTATAATTTTAACACCAGTATCTACATTAGCGTCATAAGCTATATCAGCAATATTATACCAATCAGTTACACCACCAATGATACCAGATATTACATCGTAAGCTATCCATACTGTACCAACACCAGCACCAACGGCTAATACTTTAGACGATAATTTTACAATAGCTCCACCAGCACGTTTAACTAAAGTACTAGCAACACGTTCACCAGCTTCACCAGCCATCTTAGTGATACGACCTGCAGCTTCTTTATTAGGCATTACGCTAGTAATCTTATTGAGCATGGAAGTTACACCATTAGAAACCCAAGAGAAGATTTTACCAGCTACACCTTTAGAAGAATCAGCAACTTTAGTTGCTTTATTAGCAATTTTAGAAAGTTTGGACTCATTCTTAGCAGCTTCTTTAGCAGAATCAGATGTACCACCACCAACTTTGTCCCAAACTTTACCAGTAGCATAATCAATAGCCATCCACTGAGCACCCTCAGCAACTACAGAACCTACAGAGAAGCCTTCATTTTCAAGTTCCTGTGGGTTCATATTAGATTGGCCGTAATTTGCTCCTGTAGGAATTTCACCATTCCCAGTTACATCATAACTAAGGTCATTAGGCTCCATAGGTTCAGCAGCATCAGCAGTCATAGAATTTAATGCATAATCTAAACCCATAGTTGCAGCAATAGATGCGGCTAGTTTTGTTTTAGCTCCGCCAAATCTACTGAAGAATCCGCCTAGCCTACCTTTAGGTTTCTTGCCAGGTTTTTTACCAGTACCAGGAGTATGTCCAGGTGAAATACCACCACTAAGACCCATATTCTTAGCCATTTGAGAATAAGGGCCACTACGTGCCATCATTTCCATAGCAGTAGCCGCACGATTCATCGCATTAGCAGCAATAGTCATTTCAGTTTCAGTCTTCTTAGAAGAACCTCTAAACCAAGTGAATAAACCTTTACCCATAGAGAATATAGTCTTACCTACATTAACTAGAGGCCATACTGCTTTAGCCATAAGACCACCAACAGCAACTGTACCGATCAATTTAGATACTACACCAACTTTAGGGTCAGTGATAAAATCAGCCATACTATGGAATAAGTTCTTAGTGATTTGAGGAATGACTTCGGTAACTACAGAAGATATAGAATCGGCAATAGGTTTGGAGTTTTGTTTTACTGCATCAATAATAGCAGGCATAGCTTTAATTAATTGAGGAGCAAATAAACCAACAATACCAGCACCAGCAACACCTTTACCTAGGTTCATTAACAGGCCACCCATAGATCCACCAAGACCTATAAGACCAGCTAATGCACCTTTAAGTTTACCAAAGATGCTACCTTTGTCTTTATCTTTTTTCTTATCGTCTTTACCATTATTCTTATTAATTGAATCTTCTAATTTGTCGAAACGTTCATCTTCACGTTTCTCTTTAGCTTCGGCCTCTTTCTTAATATCGCTATTAGATTCAGTATCAGCTATTTTAAAACCACCATCAGTAGTTTTAACTACTTCGCGTCCTTGAGCATCATAATATTTATTACCAGATCTAGTATATCCAGATGGCAATGATGTATCAGCAGATGCTGCATCTACTGGAGTTGCGGTACCATTCTTATTTATCTTATATTCCCTCATGATATCATCATTGATAGGTTTACCAGAATAAATAAGACTAGCGATATTTGCTAACTGTAGATTCATCTTATCTAAATATTGGACAGATGTATCCATAGCAGTAACTATCTTTTTATTTACTACTTCAGTTTTAGCACCTAATGCCGTGTCTACATCACGTTCACTAAGTTCATTATTAAATGTAGATAGAATATCATTAGTTGTACTTCTAGAGCTTAAAGCACCTTTTTCAAGACCAAGAGATTTTTCTGTTTCTGCTTGAATCTTAGCACGTTCTTCTGCTGAGATCTTTTGCATATCAGACATAGCTGTAACTTCATCATATGTCTTTTTAGCTTCACGTAATAAGAACTCCTCAGACTCTGCAGGTAAACGATGATCTAAGATAATTTTCTTAATCTTATCCCATGGTTCTCCCTTATCCAAAGCTACAGCGATTTCATCTGCACCTTTCTTAGTCCAACCATTTTCTAAATCACGTTTATTACCATAGAATTTTTCTCTAGCAGCTTTAATAGTATCAACTTTATGGTCATGTATTTGATCACCATCAAGCATAGCATATAGAGAGTTACGATAAGTATTTAACTGACCAGCACTCATACCAACTAACTTAGTATCCATAGTTTGGTATTTATAACCATCTAGCCCACGTTGTTTACCACGTTCTAGACGTTCTCTAGCAGACATACCTAAAGCTGCACCTAAGCCTTGCATTTGTTGACGGTCAATTAGTAAGTCACCAGCTTCACCTAGCTTACCAAAGCCTGCTGCAACTTTACCTTTAAGCCAGTTACCGCCAGCTTTAATTGGTTTGAATATAGAACCTATCCAACCGCCAATTTTAGATTTTAATGGTTTCAAGAAGCTTTCTTTTAATTTATGCATGAATGGAATACCAACTGTCTTTTCGATAGCTTTTCTCCAAGCAGCTCCAATTACATCCATGATATTAGTTTTACGCCAAGCCATTTTAATCTCACCAGCTAAACCTTTGAAGAGTGTAGCCGTTGGTTTAACGATAGATTTACCTATCCAACCTTCCTTGGTATCTGTAATAGATTTAGCAAATAGTTTAATTGGTGAAGTAAGAGCAGTTTCTAGTTTACCAACTACGCCACCACGACGTTTACCATCAAATCCACGTTTACCTAACATGAAGTTTTGGAATTTGTCAGATGTAAGTAATAAACTACCACCAGCACCGAATGCAATATTAGTTAAGAAACCACCTGTAGGGTCTAAAACTAATCCAGCTAAAGCACCAGGAAGCATAGTCTTATAAGATTTCTTTAAGAATGCTTGTTGTTTCTTAGATAAGATACCATTATTAGCACGACCAATAATATGACCATCTTTATCTTTTAATTGTGTACCGAATAATTTATCAGAAATAGATTGGTTATTCTTAGCAAAACCTATAGCAGCACCAAGCATAGCACCACCAACAGGACCAAAGCCAGTTAATAAACCAGCTACAGAACCGACAGTACCCCATGCACCCATATCAGGAAGATACTTCTTCATTAAGGCTTGTGTCTTACGAGAGAATACACCACCTTGACGGGTACCATCTTTACCTATTTGACCAAATAGCCAACCTTTAACAGTTTCAGATTCTCTTAGGATATTACCTGCAGCACCAGCTAAACCGCCAATAATAGTACCGACACCTGGAGCGAATAAAGTACCAATTAAAGCACCTGCACCACCGCCAGCTAAGCCTTTACCAGCAAGCTTAGCAGGATTCATGAATAAGTCACGGTCTTTTTCATTCCAGTTTTTAAATGCATCAGAACCTAGGGTTTCTTTGATCATATCTCCAATACGACCAAAACCATCTTTCCATAAAGCATCTAGTTTGCCACGAGCAAACTTACCAGCCTTACCAAAAGATGAGGTACCGTCAGCATGAGATAAAATCTCTTGACCGTCAGCGCCAATAAATTTACGTTTTAATTTATCTTCCTCATAGCGATCTTTACTGCGATTAGCTTTATCTCTATCAGGATTGAATGGGTTTTGGTCTGCTGGAATAATAGCTTCACCAGGAGATACTGTAGTCAAAGAATAAGCTGGCACATTTAAAGTACCATTATAATTCTGACCTAGCTTAGCTTTTTCTTCTTTATCTTCTTCATTCTCTTTTTCTTTGAAGAGACGTTTAGCTTTATTAATACGCTTCTTAATGCTATCTTCTTCATCTTTAGTTACAGCATTACTAAGCATACTTTCTAGCTTATTCATGAATACTGCACGAGACTGCTTAGATTGAGAAGCAAGCTTCATCTCAGTATCTTCTTTAAAGATATCTTTCTTTACAGATGCAAATTGCTCTTTAATAGAACCAATAAACCCATCTTTAGAATCTTTAAATGTATTTGTAAATGTTTCTTGATCATCTTCATCTACAAACCCACCAAAGAATTCTTTACCTTTACGCCAAGCTTTCTTAGCTTTAGCTTTAATAGGATTTAGTAGTTTCTTCTTCAAAGTATCAACTACACTGTCAAATGTCTTATCTAATTGATAAGCCATACGATTAAAGAAACCAACTATAGGTTTACCTTCTTTATCTTTAAGACCAGTATCTTGTTTGAAGAAGAATTTATAGATATGCTTATCAACCATACCTACAGCACCAGCAACTACACTACGTGGAGATTTATATAATGCTTTAAGTACATTTTTAAACTTATCAGCAGCTGATGCATCAGTATCACTAAATATCTCGTCTAAGATATTATTAGGATCTGGCTTTAACTCATCTGGATCTTCATACCCAACTTCATCTGCTGAATTAGCCCATTGATCAGCAGTACCAAGTATGGGACCTTCTCCGTCATCAGAAGAACTTTTAGATTTGGATTCTCCACTAATGTGTGCTTTATTAGTATTAGAACCACGTTTATATTTAGCCTTAGCTGGTTTCTTACGTTTACCAGAGCCACCAAGAGATGCGCCAGCTCTGATAACCTTAAGCTCTTCCCAGATATTCTTTAAGTAATAGATTGCCCCATTACCATCATCATCTGTTAATAAGCTAACCCCTGAAAGTTTCCCAGCAGCATTCTGTTTACCAGCAAACTTTTGAGATCCATCAAATAGTTTAAGCATAGTATCATGCGGAGTATTCTCGATAGAATGCATCATACTATTAAAGTTAGACATAGCGTCATGGATTTCTTTAGCAGCTAAAGACATATCAGCATTGTCCCATGCTTTATTAGCAGCATCTTTATATTTACCGCTATATCCAGATAGAGTTTGATGCTTGAAGAAGTACTCTGATAGTTCTTCCATAAACTCTTTCTTACTGCCAATAGAATCTATATCTTTAGTTACACCGCCAGTAATAGCACCCTTTTCCATTTGCTTTTTAAATTCAGCCAAGCCAATTTGTTTAGCACTTTTTTCCATATCGTCTCGGCGTTCTTTAATCTTAGCCATGGTAGTCCATTTACCAGTTTCATAATCATACACTGGTGCAGAATTACCTGTAAGTGCAGCTTCGATTCTAGCTAAATGCCCAGGAATTACATCAATGATAGCTTTCTTAGTAATACCATCGAACGGTACAGGACCCTTCTCAAACTTATCAGTTTTGAGTTTAGTGGTCATCTCTTGTTTAGCACCAAAGATACGACCTATAATACCAGCTATACCATCACGTTCTTGCCCTGCTTTGTGAAGCTCTGCAAGCATGTGTGCGAATGTACCAGATAAGGTCTTATCTAGTTTCTTCATTTGAGCACGAACGTTCTTCCCAATGATACCTTGACCAATAGCAATAGGAATGATAGATAATGGATTTGCTACCATCATCTTTAATTGGTCTGTGTCCATTCCAGCTAATATACCAAGCTCAGATGACTCTAGTTCATCTGTAGCATTCTTCTTGATATTACTAAAATAACTAGCTAGATTTATTCCACCATTTGGACCAATTAGATTTGTAATATCAAATTTATTTTTAGTTCTCTTAGCTGCTTCTTCTTGAGCTTTTTGTCTAGCTTGGAAATCATGACGTTGCATATCTAGTATTTCTTTTAAGATAGCATTGTTTTCACGATTTAATTTAGTGGACTCTTCAAAATACTTACGAGAGTTCTCTAAATGAGCTTGCAAGTTATTTTGATTGAATGACATAATATTACTTAGAGTACCATGCATTCCCAAAATATTATTATTTAACCCAGAGAATAGTTTCTCTTGTTGAGCAAACATTAGGGCAGTACTTTGACGTACAGTGCCAGCTACATGCTCAGCACTTTTTACAGTAGCACCAGCAATAGCATTAGTACTAGCAGCAGTACTAGCTTCTATAGTTTGTATAGTGGCTTCTGTATCATGATCAAGACTAGGTGTATTATCAGATTCCATAGAGAAATCATCATCGAAATCCATATCGAAATCATCCATACCCATTGACTTCATCATTAAGTCATCACCACGTTGCTGGTTATAGAAATTACCAGTTTTTAAATCCTCTAAAGCGGATTTAAAAGCATAGTCACCTGCTTGATATAGACCAGTATTAGCAATCATTTGACCAGCACGTTTAACTGTACTTTTATAATCTTTTATACCATGGTAAACGTGTTTCATAGTATCAGCATTAGTAGACATAAACTCTGTAGCTGATGGCATCTCAGCTTTAATAGTATCTTCTACTGTAGCAAATACTAAAGACTTACCAAGGTTCTTTAGATAATTAGTAATTTTAACTTTTGCCAAGTGAATTCCTCCTTTCTTGGATTAATGGTGTGTTCTTGACATACGGCAAATACCCCATATAGGACAGTGCCTATATGGGGATATTTGTGTTGGAGTCAGTTAAGTTAGAAAAGGGAGTTAATGTGATAACTATAAGAGGAATCCTACCTAGATAGTAAGGTTGGCTAGAGGTATGAAAGCACCTTACTAACTAGGAAGAAATTCAATGTGAGTATAATTATAATTGCTCGTATTCTTGGCGATGGCATTATACTTCTACTCACTATTTTGTTATAGCTGTATTATTTTTTAACCCAAGCTGGGCAAGGGTTTTGAACTTTGATACTTTCATAGCCAGGTACTTTAACTTCAGTTTTAACGTAGATAGCTTTACCATCTTTATCGATACCCTCTTGTTTAGGGAAAGAACGAGTGGAAGCTTGTACATCTTTGAAAGATAAAGTGATATTGGATTTTTCACGACCACCTAGTTTGAAAGTACGACCAGTATTACGCATATATTCGAATGGGAATGTTTTAACAATATTCAACATACGTTCAGCATCAGCTTTCTTAGCTTCATAACCAGCGGCTAATACTGTAGCTTCTTCTTTAGAAATTTTAGTTGTAGAAGAGATAGCATTAGCTAAGATATTACGATAATCATCAGCGATACATACTTCACCAACTTTGCCAGTGGAATCATATACACCAACTTTAAAATCAGTGTCATTAAGCATAGCTGCCATTACACGTGCTTCATCTTTATTAGAAGCAGATGCATGTTTCAATTCGGCTTTGATTTGTCCCATTAATTCTTTTACAGTACTCATGTTTTGTTTCCTCCATAAAGAAAATTAGTTTATATTATAAGTCTTATAGACGTATAAACATAGATCTTACTTTTCGTTTCCCTTTAGATTTGAGAAACTCATTTAATTCTACAGGTGTGCTTTGATTTAAGAAATCAATAAAGCTCATATTCCCATTTTCTAACATATCTTTTTTGCTCTTATCAGTCATAACTGTACCTCACTTAGGCTATATAAGATTAATAACTTGTTTATCTGGTAATAATTTATTAAAACAGCAAAATCCCCTATAGGACAAGTATCCTATAGGGGCTGCTTAAGAAGACCAAGTGTTGATCACAGTGTATCATAATCCTG
>CALISH010000050.1 GCA_938041275.1 uncultured Solobacterium sp. | reverse complement strand
GAGGCTGTACGCCTCAAGTAAATCTATAAAATTTACTTAATCGTTACAGCCCCTTATTGTTTATATACTTAGTACGTATTTCCAGTCTCAATAGCAATTTTACTTACTGCAGCAGCAACTCTATCTGCAACCTCTTTACGTAAAGCAGATGGAATAATGTAGTCCTTTTTTAATTCTGCATCGCTTACCATACTAGCAATTGCATATGCAGCTGCTATTTTCATTTCTTTACTTATCGTCTTTGCACGTACGGCTAATGCACCCTTAAAAATTCCTGGAAATACAAGTACATTATTAATCTGATTTGCAAAGTCAGAACGTCCAGTTCCTACAACGGATGCACCTGCTTCAATTGCATCCTGCGGCATAATTTCCGGTTCTGGATTTGCCATTGCGAATACAATTCCGTTGTTCATTGATGCGACCATTGCTTTCGATATAACTTTAGGTCTCGATACACCAATTACAACATCCGAACCTTTCATTGCATCTTGCAATAAGCCATGAATACAATTTGGATTTGTTTTCTTTGCTATTTGATTATGTGCATAATTTTGATAATTTTCATCACGAGCGAGTATTCCATATTTATCACACATAATAATTTCACCAAATTTCATATCAAGCAATAAATTTGCAATTGCTATACCCGCAGCTCCTGCACCATTGATAACAATCTTCATATTACCCATTAGTTTCTTTGCTACTTTAATTGCATTTAGTAAGGCAGCTGCCACAACAATTGCTGTACCATGTTGATCATCATGGAAAACTGGTATATCACACAGTTCAGATAATCTCTTTTCAATTTCAAAACATCGTGGCGCTGCTACATCTTCTAAATTAATTCCGCCAAAACTCTTTGAAATTAATTTAATTGTATTAATAATTTCTTTCGTATCCTTTGCATCGATACATATAGGGAATGCATCGACACCTCCAAATTCCTTAAATAATGCACACTTTCCTTCCATCACAGGCATTGCAGCAACAGGGCCTATATCTCCTAATCCTAGTACAGCTGTACCATCAGTAATAACAGCAACTAAATTACCACGACTTGTTAGAGTAAATGACTTTTTATAATCGTTGTATATTTCTTTGCATGGTTGAGCTACACCAGGTGTATACATCAAAGATAAATCTTCTCTAGATTCTATTTTTTGCTTTACCTCAACTGAAATTTTTCCATGTAGTTTTTCATGTAATTTTAATGAATCATCATAAACTGTCATGTGATTTTCCTCACTCCACTCTGCTTAATTTATATCAAAAATTAGTATATAATTTCACGCAATCTTAACGAAAGTAAGAACGCAATAATCAATGAAATGGTTGCAATAACAAATGGTGCCATAAGATTGAATTCAAAAGCAATACCAGATATATATGCACCAATAATCATTGCACATGATTTAGCAGCATTTTGCAGACTTATAATCTCAGCTTTACTTCCATTTTTATTATATGAAACACAAATCGACTGCAAGATTGGCAAGTGCATTGTTTCAAGGCTCATAATAATAATTCCAGATATTATAAAACCTAAATCAAAATTGAAATTCAACAATAATATACAATACATTATTGCAACTATTGCTAAGTAAATTTTAAAGTATTTCTCTTTTTTAGAAGATTTCAATAGACGTATTGTTACAAATAAATTTAAAAGTAGTGCAATCAATCCCACTACACCTTTAGTAATTCCATTGATAACTGGTTTCACTTTCAGGATATTAATAAGATAAAACGCATATGTCTGCGTCAACGATGTAGAAGAAACCCAAACTAAGAAAGTCAATGCTAATGCTATATATTGCCCATAATTAATTATTGTTTTTGATTTAATTAATTCTTGTGATGAACTAATTTCGTTTTTCTCCATGACAAAGAAGAAAGTAATTCCACAAATAATGAGAACAATAACTTGTGTATATAAAGGGATGTATATATTTGTATTACCTATCAATCCTCCCAAAAAATACCCAAGTGTTCCTCCAAAACTAAATACAGTTGCAACCTTTGTGATAATTGAAGATCGTTCATTCACCGAAACATATTGAATCATATAAAATGGAATGCCAATCAATAACCCTGACACAAATACACCAGCAAGAAATCTAGCTAGTAGTAGACATGTAATTGTATGAGCATTAATAAATAAAATTTGTGCAATTGCATAACCAATACAGCACAGTAACACAATGAATTTTGCATACCATTTTTGGTATAAAATTGACCATAAATATGAAAAAGCAAAATTAGCAAATGACATCATAGAAAATGCATAACCAAATACTTTGCTTCCAAATCCATGCATATTAAATAGAGTTGGTGTTACAGGATGTGCCAGATTTGCTGCTATTCCACATAATCCATAAATCAAAATTATAGCAATTATTTTCTTTTGATTCATTTTATCCTCCTGTAACACGTTATTAGAAACATGAAACTTTAATTTTTAATATAAAATACCCCTCCTTCTTTTTCCGTTAATATGCCATCTTTCAATATTCTAAATTGTCTGCCCCTGAGATTTGTAACAATTACCATAGAAGTCATATCAACTTGATGTTCTTCAAAAAATTTATGATTTACAGATAAAAGCAATTGCCCTTTCTGTACTTTATCATTCAATTTAATATGTTCAATAAACCCTTCACCATTGAAGCGAATAGTATCTAGGCCGATATGCAACAAATACTCATTCCGATCGACCCCTTTAATTCCAATTGCATGTTTAGTTGGAAATAAAGCAATAATCTCACCATCAACAGGGCAATATACATTTCCTTCTTTAAATGCAACCGCATATCCATCACCTATTGTTTTCTGAGCAAAAACAGGATCATTTACATCTTCTAAAGGAATAATTTTTCCGCCAAAAGGTGCAACAAAATCAACTGGTTTAGGTTTAAAAAATTGAAACATTATTTACATCTCCTTCCCATGCAATATGTCGCATATAAATTATAATCTTTATCAATAACTAAGATATCCGCATCTTTGCCCACTTCAAGTGAGCCCTTACGATCATATACATTTAAATATTTCGCACTATTTTCAGAAGTCATTTTAATCATTTCATGGACACTTGGGTGAATATTTTTATTTAAGTTCTGTATTGAATAAATATAACCAAGTTCTAGATGCTTTATTTCTTCATAATTTGTGCGGTCATATACAAACTCAGTTCCATCATCATTTCGCACAATAAACTTATTTCCATCAGGAATAAAAGTTTGTTTTCGGATATAGTGATAACGTTCTTTATTCGTCTGTGCAACACCGATATCATCCGTAGTCATAATAATCCTGTTTGGACCCTTAAGTTTATATGCGATTGAAAACGCTTCAGGTTTTACTGTCATACCTGTCTGCTTAGCAAATTCGCAGTATAAGTCATCATAATATAAAGCTGTACCTGCAACACCTAACTCTCGATGATGGAATCCACTCATCCCACTAAACATATGCGTAACTCCACCGATACCATATTGTTTTAATTCTGTAATATCCGCGAAAGTAGCAGATGAATGTCCTACACTAATTTGAATTCCATATTTATGACAATACTGAATTACTTCCTTTGAACCAGGCAATTCTACTGCCATAGTCATTAGTTTGATTGTCCCATCTTTTACTTGTGCATTAACAAATTTTTCCATAATTTCTACAGATGGATCTTTAAAACAATCTTCATTCATCATTCCTTTATTTTTCTTACTAACAAATGGTCCTTCTAAATGGGCACCTAAAAGAGTAGCTCCGAAAGTATTATCTTCTTCCATGATTTCTCCACATAATTGGATTCCATGAATTATATCTTCAATTGGTTCTGCGCCAGAAGTTGCTAAAAAACTAGTAACTCCAACATCTGGGAGATGTTTCTGCATTTCATAGATACTACGCTTTGTTTTTTGACTTGTAAAACTTCCTGTTCCCCAACCATGAAGATGTTGATCAATAAAGCCCGGAATCAATAAATAATCACTATAGTCTTCAAATGGAACTCCATCTTCAATCTGATTGACTAAGTCCTTAATTATGCCATCTTCAACAAAAAGATATCCTGATTTTTTTACTTGGTTAGGAAGATATATATTTTTAGAATATAAATACATTTTAGTACCTCCTTTACAATATGAATTTCTTATCAATGCATGTAGAACGCTAATATAGCGTTCTACATATTTTTATTTTAATTTTTCATCTACTGCATTTCTTACAAACTCAACAAGTGGTCCATATACAATATGAATGTGTGTTGAAGTTGGGAAGAATACTCCAGAACAACCAGATTGTTTCAGCAAATCATTATTAATCTTTGTCTTATCCTTAAAATCAACTCTTAGTCTTGTTATACAGTTCTCTACATGAACAATATTATCTTTACCACCTAAACCTTCAACAACTAGAGCCGCGATTTCATCAAATCTCTTTTCTCTGATTAATATATTATCATTAGAAGCTTCTTCTTCTCTTCCAGGTGTAGGAACATTAAACTTTACAATATACCATTTAAATAGATGATATATAATAAAGGCTTCAATCAAACCGACTATCACAATATTAATCCAGTTGGAATTTTTATACATTACACCAAAGATTGCAAAATCGAAAATTGTACCTCTAATATAACCTACTGCAGTGTTCATGAAATATAAAGCGATACCACCGATTGCACCAATAATTGCATACATGATATATAAAACTGGAGCAATAAATAGGAATGTGAATTCAAGCGGTTCAGTTACATTTCCTAAGAATGCAGTTATAACACTTGTTAGAATCAAACCCTTTGCCAATGCCTTATTTTCATTATGAGCTGTTCTATACATTGCAAGACCTATTGCAGGGAATACAAATAATGTTCTCACCATCTGATTTTGCGCACCAAAACGTGTAAGTGCAGGCATAAGCGACCAATATTCACTGTCAGGTCCTAACTTAAATAAAATCTCATTCATAGCATCTAAGTAACCAATGTATTGTGTTCCGTTGATTGTATAAACACCACCTGCTTCTGTAAATCGCAACATAGCATTCCATACATGGTGTAGGCCAAATGGAATTAGCATACGGTTTACAGTACCGTTTAATATTTGTCCCAAAATTGGACTTAATAACAATCCTGAAAGACTGCTAAAGAATGCAATTAGATATGTCCAGAAAAATGGAATGATTAAACCAATAATTACACAAATGAACATTGAAATTAAAGGAACCGATTTTCTTCCTGCAAAGAATGCGAATGCGATTGGAAGTTGTAAATTATAGAATTTATCCGTTGCCCACGACGCAACTAGGCCTGCGATAATACCTCCAAATACATTGACATTTACTGTTTGAATACCAAGTACAGTAGCTTGACCACCCACAGCAATATTACCTTCTGTAATAAGCTTCCCTGTATTAGTTAGCCAAACATGCATCACGACAATTAAAGTTAGATATGCAAGTACTGATGAAAACACCGCAATACCTTTATCCTTTTTCGACATACCATAAGCAACACCCATGGCAAATAGTAATGGTAAATTTCCAAAGATAACATCACTAACTTTTCTAACCCCTAAGAATAAACTATTTATAAATGGGTTCCCTAAAAACGGGAGTAATTTAATCATATACGCTTGTGAAAACGCACCCGAAACACCTAATAGTAAACCTATCGGTGCCATTACCCCTATTGGTAGAAGTAATGATCTTCCAAATCTTTGTATACTTTCACTATACTTTTTCATCTTCACTCCTCCTCTTTATTTTGTGAATTGAATTATTTTTCATGCTGCAAAGTCCAATAATCTTTATTTACCTCCTCCAAATCTCTTAGAACTTTGCTTGCAAGTTGCGGATAAGCTTCACCGTAGTTAAGCTTCAAACCTTCTGCAATCTTCTTAG
>CALISH010000049.1 GCA_938041275.1 uncultured Solobacterium sp. | reverse complement strand
TCTCAGATAATGTCATAATATCTTGTTGAACTAAATCAAGTCTCTTTAACAACGATGGTGATGGGAGTTGATTTCCATGTTTCATTCCCTCTTCAATTGCTCGTTTTGTTAGTGTCCAAATTTCTTCTTCATCATATTCATGTCGCAAAGCATAACTAGATAGAGTTGCGACAACACTCGCACCTGCAATCGCAATACTTGTATTGTGTGTTGGGAGGCATAGTTTACAAACATCATCTACTAAACCTTCTATGTCATGATAATCATGCAAAATCCCGAGTGGACTAGCTTTCATGGCAGAGCCATTTGTTGTTCCATATTTTCCAGATTCTACATAACTTTTACCAGCGCGTAATAAATCAAGAGCTTTTGAAGTAGACGGCCCAATTTGACTAGCATTCTTTTCTGGATTTTCGTCTGCCCATCGCATCAATTTATGAAGGTATAATTCCGTATCAAATTGTCCTTCTTCAATGATTGAATCACATACCAGTAAGGTATTAACAGTATCATCCGTTACCTCACCTGCTTTAAATTTTCGTTTGAAGAAATCATTCTTTGAAGATGGTAATAATGCATGGATACCATCAGGGAATGTTTCATCCAATATTGTACGGCACATCATTTCAGATGGCATACCCATCGCGTCACCATAAGCACACCCAAAAATCAACCCAAATATTTTATTTCTTTGGGAAAAATTCATTTATTTCACTTCCTTTGTATCTTGATATGTAACAAATGTAAGTGTGAATGTTACTAGCATCGCAGCAATACATGCAATAACTGCCCAAACTAGTCCTCCGATACCCTGAGCATTTGGATTAATAAATGACATAACACCTGTTACACCCATACTAATCGCATACATTGGAGAATTTGATAAAGCCAAGATTAAACCACCTACTAATCCACCAATCATACAGAACCCAAAGCGTTTCTTAACTGGTAATGTAACACCATAAATCGAAGGCTCGATAATACAGAAACATGCACTTAAGAATGCAGGTAAAGCTATATTCTTTGTCTTAATATCTTTACTCTTTAAGAATACCGCAAAGCAAGCTGCCATATGCGCGAAACTTGCAGGAAAGATTGACGCTACAATAAGAGAATTTCCTAATGAGCCATATTCCATAATTCCTAACGTAATTAATGGCCAATGCAAGCCAAAAATAACCAGCGGTTGATAAATTAATGTAATTACTGCAAATGCCAAAATCTTTGATGTTGAAATCAAACTATTTAATCCAGCTTGTAATAAGTTTTGGATAATCATTGAGATTGGTCCAACTAATAATACACCTACGATTCCCGCAAATAGAATTGTAAAGAAAGGAACCATAAACTGTCTTGTTACACGCGGTAATACTTGTTTTAAGATCTTCTCAATCTTAGAAGCCAAGAAGTTTACCATCATGATCGGAATTACTGTCGAAGTATATCCTGTTGCAGGGAAGATAATAGGAATTCCTAAGAAAGTTTTAAATACAGGCATTTCTAAAGGTGTACCTGTAAATAGCGTAAACAATGGATCACCTGCATTAATCGATTGAGCCATACCTGGGTAAATCATAAATGCGCCTAGAATCATACCGATAAATGGATCCATACCAAATGCAGTTGCACTTGTATAACCTAAAATAACTGGGAAGAATGTTAAGCATACATTCCCTAAGTTAGATAATAGAATATTTGTTCCATCCCCACTTGTGATTACCCCTGTTGATAATAGAATTGAGTTTACACCCGCAATGATTCCGCAAGCACATAAAACACCTAATGATGGAACTACAATTTTCGTAATCAATGCCGCAAATCGATTTAATACATTTTTATCTTTTGTTTCTTCTTGTGGAGTTTCTTCTACCACATGTACAAACTTAATAAACTCTTCGTAAACATCTCCTACCTGTGTACCAATAATCACTTGTAATTTCCCCTCAGCAACCTGAGTAGAAATAATGCCTGAATGATTATCTAGATTTGCGCGATTCGCTTTAGAATTATCTTTTAACTTTAAGCGTAATCGTGTCATGCAATGCGTAGCTGACTCAACGTTCTCCTTTCCTCCTACATTTTCCAAAATAAACTGTGCTAACTTTTGATTCTCATTCATATTGATCCCCCTTTCATGATATTGATCGTTGAATATGAATTATTAGATATGTTAATTCCTCATTGCCAATTTCCACTTCATATTTTGCATGAATAAATTGTTTGATGTTTATCGCACATAAGTATGCGTCTTTATATGCTTCCTTTAACATATTTAACAGTGCTTCATTCTTATCATCACTTCCAAATTGATGATGTGTAACAATGTTCCTTGCAAAATACTTTAAGTGACTAATTAGTCTAAAATATACCAATGACTTTTCATCAATCTCCACGTTGAAATAATTCGATATGATTTTTAAGATTTCATCAATAATGATAGTAATCTTCCTAACATTTGCAGTACCTATTCCATTTTCAGTTTCAGAATTGATGATATGCATTGCAATAAAACCAGCCTCATCAATCGGTAGTTCTACCCCTGTTTCTTCATTTATAATTTGGATGCCTTGTACCCCAAGTTCATATTCATCCGGATAAAAATGCGATATTTCATTTAATAAATCATTACGCACAGAAACTCCATCTGCATAATTCTTTAAAACATAATGTACATGATCACACAAAGAAACATATAACATGTCACTAAATTTCTTTGTCAAAGATAAACGTATGTTTTGGATTATTCTATCCACAATATTGATTTCACTTAGTGGCAAAGATACTAACACCTTCTGTAAATTGAGATTTAACTCATTAGAAGATAAAAAGAATCGTTTCTCGACTAATGCACTATTAATGGAATCTCCCGCTTTACGCTGAAAACAAATTCCCTTTCCAATTACAATTACTTCGTTACCGTTATCATCAATGACGGCAGTATTATTGTTCAGTATTTTCTTGATTTTCATAATCCCTCTCAACGAAAAAACTCGCCTCAAAAAATATACAAATCGTATAATTTAATGAAAACGAGTTAAGCTCAATCATGATAACTTCCTCATTGATATTTCTACTAAAATATTACTCAAAGAATACTATAAAGTCAATGAGACTTATATCATGCATGCAAATTAAGTGAGTTTTAAAAGAGTAAGAGGTCTTTCTCTTACTCATAAAGATAATTTGTACCATCTGTCTTGATAGTAATCTTATCACCAACATTTACAGTAATCATCTTAATTACATCAGCGTACTTTGCTTTATAAATATTTTGATCTGTATCAATGATATAAAGATAAGTATTACCACCAATATCAATCTTCTCAAGTTTCGCTACCGTAATTTCCTTCTCTTTATAGTTAGAAGTATCTACAGCATCATTTACTTCTTGATTTGCTTGTTCCGTACTAATTTCACCCTTCAGTAAACGACGATATTGTTCGATTGCGTCCTTTTGGTTGTACGCTGTCACAACCATGTTATACTGCTCAACATTGACACAAGCATACATTTTTACCAAACCATTATCATCCTTTAATACCATGATATATGTCGGTGTACCATCTACATTGATTAATGATGGGAAAGATGCGTGATATCCCTTCTCTTGTACTTCACCTTCAGCTGAATGCATACCACTACCTTCATCTGCACCAGAAGCTAGGATAAACTTTGTCTCGGATGTACGTTCATTTGCCATAATAAATCCGATATTACTAGAATCACCATTTACAGAGGTTACACCTGTATAAATCCAAATATCTCCATCTTTTGCGATATATCCATAGTCTGTACGATAACTCTTATCACCATCTTCATTCTTAATTTCTACGGTTGTAGTCTGTCTACAATCAATCTGACCAAAGATACTATTCAAGAATCCACGGTGTAATTTAGCAGAGTCGTTATACTGATCTACGATAAGATTTCCTGGGTAAATAATATCTGCCCAACGAGGAACATCTTTCACATCAAGCTTTGTCATTGTGCCATCAATTGGATTAACTAAGATAGCACCTGTAATCTTCTTACCACCAAATAGGGAAATACTATTTGTATAAGTAGAAGCGATATACCAAGGATTACCTTCTTCATCAATTTCAAAATGAAGATTTGTAAACATCGTTGTTGGATATGTAAAACGAATATGTCTTTCTAAATTCTCATTGAAGTAAGCACTAGGCACATACTTCATCTTACTTGTCATCGCAACATATTCCGCATCCATCGTAACTGGATTTACTTTTACATAACCCGGAATTCCATTTTCATGGTTTCCAAACCATTTAAAGAAACCATCATATTGCAAAGGTGCTACTTTGATTGGACTATTCTGATAGTCAATCTGCATATACTCACCAACATTAAACTGTGAAACAACATCACTTAACGAACCAATCTTACGATCACCGAGTTTCTCAGCACTTGCGGTATCCATTAACGCAATGGAACTTGTTCCACTAACAGATGGAATATCTTCTGTACTGCCTTCATCAACTTTTAAGATGGATGAATATTCCTTCGCATGAAATAAGCGCATACTTGTAATACTACCTAGCACCATGCATACAAAGAGAATACATTCCACAAGCGCAATCCACTTTAGATTTTCCTTTTCTTTACGAACAGAGAATACTAGAGCCTGTACTATAAGGTACACTGCACCAACTCCTAATAGAAATGCCCAGAATTGAATACTCTTTAGATTAATTGCCGGCAAGAAAAAGTAGAAGCCAACACACGCGATAACAAGTGTAATAACAATTCCTATCACATAACTCATCACTGTATTATTCTTTAAATTCTCTTGATAAAGTTTCATTCTACTAAACTGATGAAACTGTGGGTTCTTCTGTACATTCATAATTTCATCCCCTTATTTTATACATGCATTATATCCCGTAATATTCATTTCCCATTTCACGAATATTACGAAAAAACACTCTATTTTTAGCGATTATTACAAAATACTAGTTTTTATCAACATAATGTTCAATCCAAAGTTGTAAAGAGTGGATTGTTTCCTCCATTTGTTTTAGTTGGTCTTGAATAATTTTAAAATCGCGGATTTCCTTATCATCGATTTTGCCATCCACTGTCATTTCAATTAATCTTACTTTCTTTTCATCTAAAGACTGCAAAGTCGCAAGCATCTCCAACACAATCTGAGATAAGTTCTTCTCTTTGACAACCTTCATTCCACGCTTGATTCCAACTGGGCATTCCGTTGCACAGAATGTACTACATAACTCTTTATCCTTATAGATTTCCGCAAGCTTCACAACTTCTTCAGGATGAATTTCAAGCTTACCAGTTTCAATCTTCTCTAAACGACTCTCATTGAAAAAACCATCTGATAAGTCCGCTACTTTATTTCGTGTTAGTTTCAGCTTCATACGAGCTTCTTGAAACATACTTTTCTCTTTATTTTCCATAATGGCTACCCTCGTAAATCTAATCTCTTATATAGATGATAGCATACTAATACTCAAACAAATTTATTGTTATTCGCTATCTATAAATGTATTACTGTATTTTCTGATTTATACAGTGTCTTGAAAATAAACAAAACAGTTTTACAATTAACTTATATAAGCTACTTCAGAAATCATCCTCAGCTGTACATTTTTTTGTACATATCTACAAACTATAATACAAACATCGAAACTAATATCACATACATTTCATTTTGAATGAGGAACCAATCATATGAAGACTGATCGAGCAATTACAATCTGTTTACTACATGTTCTACGTGAGTACTCTGATGAAAATCACATTCTATCCATGCAGGAAATCCGACAAAAAATGCATCTACTCTATCATATTCAACCTGATAGAAGAACCATTTACTCTTCAATCACATTGTTATTAGATCTTGGATATGACATTTCAACATTTGAGGATAACAAGATTGGCTATTATCTTCAAAGTCGAGCATTCGAGCAATCAGAAATTCTACTATTAACAAATGCCGTCTACACATTTCCTTTTATCTCCAATAAACAATCTTCTGATCTTATATCAAAGCTTCAAAACCAACTCAGCATGCATCAAAGAAAGAAATATACACACCTAAAAGTTATACGTTCAAATAAGAAATCCGATAATCGAGAAGTCTTCTTGAATATCGAAGTACTTGATGAAGCAATCCAAGATAAGAAACAAGTATCATTTTCGTATCTAAAATACGATATCAATAAAACCTTAAAAAAACGTAGAGAAAAGCCCTACATTGTTAATCCATATGGCATGGTATACATGAATGAACATTACTATCTAATATGTAATCTGTCAGGGAAACTAAATACCAGTCTTTATCGTATTGATCACATGAAAGATGTTATGATTCAAGCTTCATCGTGGGATAAAGAATATGAAAGAAAAGAGGATACCATGGATGCAGTTTATGCATTCTCCGGTAAACCCGAATCTATAACAATGCGATGTGACAACATCATCCTAGATGATGTAATCGACCGCTTTGGAACAAATATCTTCATCAGAAAAACCTCTGACACAGAATTTGAATTTACAGTTCACGTACCACCTCGCGGTATTAAATTCTGGGCATTGCAATACTTACAATATGCAGAAGTATTATCACCAATATGGTTAAAAGACCAAATCACATCTAGTATCCTTCAGAATAAATACATCACAAGTAAAACACAATAATAGTCAAAACGGAGGAAAATACTATGACTAACAATAAACCTAAAACAAACAACCTATTTAACTTCGCAACATCAGAGCTTTCCCAAGATGCCTTCTTCTGCTGGAGTCTTAATTGGCTAGCTGTAAAGGAAGACACAGATGATCCATATTATAAATATGGAAAAGCTATGCTTGATTTATTTCTTGGTGAGAATAAAAAAGATATATATAAAGAGGTGAAAGCATTAAAGCAATTCAACAGAATTGATGTACTCGTACTATTTAAGGATAATCAAGATAATCAATATGCACTCATTATCGAGGATAAAACAAACACATCGGAGCATAATGAGCAAATTGAAAACTATAAAAATCAACTAAACGATGCATTATCCAAAGATGAAAATATTGGATATAAAAATCTACCAGGAAATCAGATTTATACTGCATATGTAAAAACAGGAATTATGTATACTGATGACAAGTACAAAAATGATGGTTCAACCGTTATTATCGATATCAAGAAATTAAATGGTGTAATATCAAACTTTCAAGATTTATGTAAAAACGTTATTCTCACTGACTACTATAACTATCTAAATTCAGAAATAGCACGTCGTGATAACACAGAGAAATCATTTAACAAAAATCAAATTGAAACTAGTCTTTTAGATAGCTATGGCCAATTATACTTTTTAAATAGTATATTTGGAGAACCGGAGCAGTTTTCTATAGGAAACACCCATACAAACTCTACCAATAGCGAAATAGTCTATATAAATAATATATATACCGGAACCAGTCGAGGTAGCAGATGGACTCAATATTGCTTTTGGGGTCACAGATTTCCAAATCCTATTCTCGATTCTGACGTGAATGAATTCCATTATCTTTTCTGGAGAGTTGATTGTGCTAATCATAAGATTTCAGGAAGGCCATCCGAAAAATGTATTGCACTAAAATACTACGACAAAAATATAAAAAACGAAAAAAAGTTAGAAATTTATAGTGAACCTATCCAAAAAAAATATAGACAAGTACAGTCAAGAAATGTGAAAGCATATCGAGA
>CALISH010000048.1 GCA_938041275.1 uncultured Solobacterium sp. | reverse complement strand
CCTAAGCTGTTTCTGTTTTATATATATTATATTGTTAGAAAAAAGACCTATTATCAGGTCTTTTTAGCATATATTTTCAATTATTTACTGGTTCCACTCTGTATTTATAAGGAACATATCACGGATTTCATCATAGTTGCTTACCTGTTTCACTTCATACAGGGAGATACCACGATGCTCATAACAATACCAAATCGGCATCATCCCAGCACGTACCGCACCTACAATATCAGTCGCAAAGGTGTCTCCAATAAACGCAATCTCTTCACATTTTAAACCTAGATCGCTAGCTGCCTTCTCGTAAATGGATACATCTGGTTTATGAACGCCAAATGCACCACTGATAATTACGGTATCAAAATATTTACGCATATCTAGATAATCAATCTTCACAGATTGAGATTGTTCAGCACCGTTTGTGATGATACCTATCTTATATTTCTTTTTTAATTCCGTCAGAACTTCATAGGAATGTGGCATTTCAACTTGGAATTCATGGAATGTCGTATACCATTTTTCCTTCCACACCTCCACATCCAAATCAGGCACATAATGTTTCTTTAACAGCTCTAATACATGTACTTTGTTAATCGTTCCGTATTCATCCCACAACATACAACGCTGTACGATTCTTTCAAACTCTATATCATACACATCCATTTCCGGTAACATCTCATGTACCATCCAACGATACATAAAGTACGCTGACTCAACACGGTTACTAAGTGTACCATCAAAATCAAATAATATTCCCTTGATCATCTTATTCCCCTTTCAAACGCAGCTGAAGAATTGTAATATCATCGGTTGTTAAAGAACGGTTCTTCTGTATGTATTTTTCGAAAACAAGACTATCAATATCATACCCATTCTTCATCACAGCTTTATCCCGCAATACCGTTGACATTCCATCACTATAAAGATAGATATTCTTGATATTCTCGATTGCAACACTACCCTGTTTCCCATGCATACATCCAACTGCGTCCAATGATCCTATCCAATATCCCTCTGGATGCTTTTCATTGTTCAATAACATCCTTGTCTCGCGATGTAATGCTAACTTATCAGCGACTTCCTTTTGATTACGTTTGTTGATTCTATCAAAAGATTCATCACGATAAACTGTATCATGCATGTATATCTCACAATCACCCAATCCATACCATTCAACAGTATTATCATTCACTCTAACAATAACCACCGCAAAAGTAGGTAGTTTATATTTCTCAATTAAATCATATCCAGGAATTGTTTTACGATATTCTTTTTCTACCGATTTGCATGCATGGTATAAAATATCCGCCAAAGAACCTTGATTATTCGCAAACTTCTTGAGCGCGTTCGATATCTTTCTCGCAGTTTTCTGTACATCATTTCCACCAAGAAAATCATCACCAAAAAGAGGCGTTGCGCCATCGATGACCCATGCCATATTTCCTTGCCAACCAAAGACATCTTGGTTGACATGCTTTGTGCCTTCCTGTGTATATGCTTTTATCATAACTTCTCCAATACCAGAAATAATTTGTATTTTTATACTGATATATCTATTATATCCTCTAAAAATGCAAATTCATTAACAATTAATTCATCCACCCTGCTGTATAATTTCAGTAGGAGGATTTACCATGAGAGAACATCCATTAAAACATATTGTTCGTTTGCAGAAACAAGGTAAAGCCGTTGGTATCTACTCTGCTTGCACTGCAAATGAATTGGTATTACGTGCATGTATGCAACGTGCAAAGGAGACTAATTCCGTATTACTTATTGAAGCGACAGCGAACCAAGTTGACCAATATGGTGGCTATACCGGTATGAAGCCTAAAGATTTTATGCAGTTTGTTGAGAAACTTGCAAAACTTGAAGCCTTGCCTATGGGCCGTATCATTTTAGGCGGCGACCACTTAGGTCCACTAACATTTGTACAATACGACGAAGAAAAGGCAATGCAAGAAGCTTCTGAATTAATCCGCCAGTTCGTGCTTGCTGGCTTTACAAAGATTCATATCGATACATCAATGAAGGTCGCAAGCGATGATCCAAATATTCGCTTAAGCGATGAAATTATTGCTAGACGTGGCGCAGAACTTGCTGTTGTAGCAGAGGAAGCTTACCAACAACTACTGAAAGATAATCCTAACGCATTACATCCTGTTTACATTGTTGGCTCCGAAGTGCCTATTCCAGGTGGCTCTCAAGAAGCAGTAGAAACAGGTTTACAAGTCACAAAGGTTTCTGACTTTAAACAAACAGTTGCGACATTTGAGAAAGCATTCCACGACCATCAATTAGATGAAGCTTGGAAACATGTTATCGGTGTTGTTGTACAGCCTGGTGTCGAAGAAAAAGATGCTGGTTGTACACCTTACGATCGTTCTAAAGCGGTCGACTTAATGGCTTCCATTAAAGAATATAATAACCTTGTATTTGAAGGACATTCTACCGACTATCAGACAAAAATCAGTCTTCGCGAACTCGTTGAAGATGGCGTTGGTATCTTAAAGGTTGGCCCTGGTCTAACCTACATGATGCGTGAGGCTTTATTTGCATTAGCATATGCTGAAAAGGAACTATTTAAAGACCACCCTGAAAAGCAAAGTCACTTTATTGAGGTACTCGATGAGGCAATGCTCAAAAATCCAAAATACTACATCAAGCATTATCACGGTACTCCTGAAGAAATTGCGTACAAGCGTAAATTTTCCTTTAGTGATCGCTCTCGCTACTACATGCCAGTCGATGAAGTTGTTGCTGCACAAAAGGTCTTATTCGAGAACTTTAAGGATGGTGTACCTCTTGGCTTACTGAGCCAATTTATGCCAATCGCATACACAAAGGTACGTGAAGGTACTTTACATAATGATCCAGTATCTCTTGTCAAAGACCGCGTCATCTATACTGTTGATGAGTATATGTACGGCTCTCACCAAGAGGAGATTACATTTTAATTGGACTTAGGATAATCCCTACGTCTTTTCTATAATCGAGTAGGAGGAAGTTTTAAAGAGTTTTAAAACTTCCGACCTCTCACAC
>CALISH010000047.1 GCA_938041275.1 uncultured Solobacterium sp. | reverse complement strand
TGGTTAGAGGTACCTTTCAACCTCCAAGATATATGCCATGTCTGGCACACAAAAAAACTTAAATTAACGATTATCACTACAGATAATGTTAATCTAAGTTCCAACTATACTGCACGAAAGCAAATTAAAAATGGCTATGTAAAAATCGCTGATTGAAAAATCACGATTTTACACAGCCATTTTTGAATCTCCCAATTGCAAATAAAATTAACGCTTGGAGAATTGTGGAGCGCGACGAGCACCCTTCAAACCGTACTTCTTTCTTTCCTTCTCACGGGAATCACGTGTTAGGAAACCAGCCTTCTTTAATGCTGGTCTGTAGTCAGCAGAAGCTTCTAGAAGAGCTCTAGCAATACCATGACGCATTGCACCAGCCTGGCCAGTATAACCGCCACCTGCTACGTTGATCTTGATATCGAACTGTTCCTTAGTTTCTGTGAGTGCTAATGGTGAATTAACTACCATGCGTAATGTTGCTTGTGGTAGGTATTCTTCTAAAGTACGACCATTAACTGTTACAACACCTGTACCCGGAGTCATGAAGACACGAGCAACGGACTGCTTACGGCGTCCTGTTCCAACATAAGTTACTTTCTTCTTAGTTGCCATCTTGTCTTATCCTCCTTACTTTACCTTCAGCTCAACAGGCTTCTGAGCAGCATGTGGGTGTTCAGCACCTGTGTAAACAAATACATGCTTACGTTGTACATCACCCAATTTGTTATGTGGTAACATACCCTTGATGGCTTTTTCAACCCATTCAACAGTGTAGTTTTCACGCATAACCTTTGTACTTCTTGTACGAAGTCCTCCTGGATACATAGAATGACTATAGTAGAACTTCTTTGCATCCTGATCACCACTGATCTTAATCTTGTCTGCATTGATTACAATTACATAATCTCCACAGTCAACGTGTGGTGTATAGGCAGGCTTGTGCTTGCCTCTTAATAATGTTGCTACCTGAGTAGCTAGACGTCCTAATGTGCAGTCTGTTCCATCAACGATATACCACTGACGAACAACTTCACTTGGCTTTAACATAGTTGTTTGACGCATTTTTACTTTCCTCCATATGTAGTTTCCGGGGCTACATTGGCATGAAGTGCCATTTATCATTTTAGCTGTTGATACCCCGTAAGTCAATTAGATTATTTCGATTCTTCGACTGAATTTGATACAATTCTTCCACTTTTTGTATATATGAGAATTGGCGTGAAGTTTGCCTGCTTGTATAAGCGTTCTTCAAGTTGTGGAAGTAGGATATTTGCTAGTGGGATGCCACGTTCCTCTTCAAGAATATGGATGCTAGCTTGTCCTTGATTTATTTCATAATACCCCAACAATTCTTGACTATGCCTTGTAGTCATCGCATAGAATTGATGACTAGCATTCTCTTTGATTGCTTGTTCTAGGGCAGGTAGTTCTTGATTTGTACAGGAGGTATCATCCCCCTTTAAAAACTCACGAACCATTCCTGTTTCGTGTAGTGCTAATGTTTTAAAGTAATCAACATATTCCAATGTCAGTCCTTCGGCAGGACTGTTTTTATGTGGGAAGCTTTTACGCTTCGCATCTAGAATCTCTTGGATATGTGACGGTTCATACTTATGCTTTCCGACTTCAATTAGTACCGAAGCCATCATACGAACCATATAACGTAAGAAGCCTTTTCCTACAAAGGCTAGTGTAATCACACCATCCTCTTCCGTTAATGTAATGGAACTTACTGTTCTTACTTGGTCTGGATATTCTTCTAGTGAACTAGAATTCAAGGAAGTAAAATCATGTGTCCCAACAAGATAATGGATACCTTCCCTCATCTTTTCTACATCCAAATGGATTGGACATTGGAAAGCTGCATCCTTTGTAAATACATTGTATAGCCCATGATTGATACGATAGCTATACTGCTTAAAACGTACATTATATCTTGCATGGAAACAAGCATCCTCTTCTTCTACTGACATGATATGAATATCATCTGGCAAGAAAGCATTGATTGCGCCCATCCATTTCCGTGTTGGCATTTCACGTTTTGTATCAAACATGAATACTTGTGCTCTTGCGTTTACTCCAGCATCCGTTCTACCCGATCCAATCACATTGACCTTTTCCTGTGTAATTCGTTCAATCACTGCCTCTAGGATTTCCTGAATAGAATCGCCCTTGCGCTGTGATTGCCAACCAGAGTAGTTTCTGCCGACATAAGATACGACACATTTATAACGCATCATAATAAAATCGCCAATCCAATCATCACGATTAGAGTTGTAAAAGCACCAAGCAATAAGAAGTAATCTCGTTTTTCCATCTTCAAGACTTTATAGCGTGTACGCTTTTCTCCTGGTGTGTACCCTCTAGCTTCCATAGCATTCGCAAGATCTTCTGCACGTTGTAAAGCAGATACAAATAGCGGAACAATCAGAGAAAGAATCGCCATGACTCTCTCCATCAGTTTTCCTTCCTTCATATCAACACCACGCGATTGTTGTGCTTTCATAATACGTTGTGTTTCTTCAATTAAGTCTGGTATGAAACGTAGCGCAATACTAATTAACATCGCAATCTCATGTGCAGGTACATGGAATCTCTTTAAAGGCATTAACAAATCTTCAATTCCAAGTGTCATATCTAGAGGTTTGGTTGTGGCGGTTAGACAGGTTGTAATCATAATCATCAACATCAGTCGAATCGCGATATAGAGTGTTTGAAATACTGCATCACTATAAATGACAAAACTACCAAGTGTTACTAATGGTTCTCCCGTCTTCATCACAAACGCATTGATAATCAACAAGAAGAATAACATCATCAACATCGGTTTCATCGACTTCCAAATAAAACCAAAACTCAACTTTGAAATCAGGATTGTACAAGCAGCCACAACAAAGATAACTCCATAGCCAATCCAACCAGCTGGAATAAACACCGCTATTAACATCACCAACATCGCAATGATCTTTGCACGTGGATCCATCTTATGAACCGGTGAATCTAATGGCAGATACCGTCCAAGTGTAAAATTACCCATGTTTCTTCACCTGCCTTACAATCTCTTTCGCAAGCGAAGGAATATCATTGATTTCATCCGAAATTTCAAATCCATTCTTGCGTAAGTTATCTTTCATCTGAATAAATGCTGGCGGTAAAATATTCATACTGCGACAAAGCTCAGGGTTATCAAAGAACTTCTTCGTACTATCATGAAAGCGAATCTTTCCATCTTCCACTACAACTACTTCATCACAATATTTATATACCTGTTCCATATCATGCGATACAATCAGCACCGTCTTGTTATATTTACGATTTAATGCATAGAACAATTCCATCATCTGTACTGTACCGATTGGATCAAGTCCTGCCGTTGGCTCATCCAAGACAATGACCTTTGGATCCATCGCTAAGATACCCGCAATTGCTGTTCTTCTCTTCTGTCCTCCAGATAATTCCAGCGGACTCTTTTCATAGTTTTCTACACCTAGTCCAACTAACTTGAGTGCATCTTTTGCCTTCTTAATCGCTTCTTCTTCCGTACATCCAAAGTTCTTTGGACCAAACGCAACATCCTTGAGCACAGTTTCCTCAAATAACTGGTATTCAGGAAACTGGAAGACAAGACCTACATCCCCACGCAAAGACTTTAACTTCTTTGGTGTCTCCTTTGCGCTAATCGTTCGATCAAGAATATGAATCGTTCCTTCAGTTGGTAACAGTAACGCATTCAAATGTTGAATCAGTGTACTCTTACCAGACCCTGTCTGGCCGATAATCGCTGTAATTTTATTTTCTGTAATATTGAGGTTGATATCCTGTAAGGCATCGTATTGGTAAGGTGTACCGGTGCTATAGACATGTTTTACATGCTCGAATGTAATTGGCATAATTCTTCCACCAGTCCTTCCTGTGTAATATTTGATGAAACATGCAGACCACATGCCTGCAATTCCTCACTCAACTTTAAGCTAAAAGGGACATCAAGCTTCATCTTCTTTAACTTCTCTGGATCTTTAAAGACTTCCTTTGGTGTTCCTGTGATTGCCACATGACCACCATCCATCGCAATGACATAATCACTTTTGGCAACTTCATCAATGTCATGTGTGATGGAAAGAATCGTTAATTTACTTTCACCATGTAATTCAGTAATAACACGTTTGATTTCATCTTTTCCTTGTGGATCTAACATGGATGTTGCTTCATCAAAGATGAGAATCTTTGGCTTCATCGCAAGGACACCCGCAATCGCAACACGCTGTTTTTGTCCACCACTTAATCGTGTAGGTTCTTGATTCAGATACTTTGTCATACCGACCAGAGCTGCGTTTTCTTCGATGATCTGGTCCATCTCTTCTTGTGGAACACAATGGTTTTCAAGTCCAAAAGCGATATCATCTCTCACCGTTGAACCGATAAACTGGTTATCTGGGTTCTGAAAAACAATACCGATATCGGAACGAATCTTGTTTAAGTTTTCTACATTTAATTCCATGCCATCCACCATGATAGAACCGGAAGCCTTCTCTAAAAGACCCGCAATCAACTTTGCGATTGTGGATTTCCCACTACCATTGTGTCCGATAATTGTTGTATAGGTTCCTTCCTCAATCGAGAAAGAAACTTCATCAATCGTCTTCGCACTTTCATCATATGCAAAACTGAGATTTTTTACTTCAATAATCCCCATGTGCTCTTATCTCCTGTACATCTTACGCAGCTTTTATATCCTTACAAAGCGTGCATATTATATCATTCTTTATCACTTACACTCAAACTACAGCCCTGAATCTCTTTAAATTCTACAAATTTCTTACAATCGTATAAAAAGTTGAAGCTTTCACTCCAACTTTATTTCTTATGAAAACCTGTTTGAAACTACTTTTGAATGGAATAGTTTTGGTAACTACCATTTAATACAGCTGCTTGATTTGCGACATTTAAGATATCGCTGATGATAGCGCCATCCTCTACAAATAGTTTCTTTGTAATACCCTCTTGTGAGCACTCATAGCCTGCGGCTGTCATAATATCTGCGAATGCTTCAAAGTTCTTTTCACTGTCAAATGATACATAGTGATGAATTGTAACGAGTGTATCCTGTTCGAACATACCATTCAATGAAGCTGCTTCCGCCAATAATTCTTCTACGAAGTCAGGATTCAGGTATGGATATACACCACATACTTCCTGTACTTCAACAGAACGATCACTTGCGTCATAAGTAGGCTGTGCTACACCATCTCCATCTGAAAGAGTTATAAAACGCACTTCATTATCATCGTCTTCTTTTTTATTTTCTGTTTCTTTCTGATCCTTTAAAAGTTTTACCGCAACGACTGCACCAATTCCGACAGCCACCGCAAGAGCACCAAATAGTCTATTGAACATAGTTGTCTCCTCTCTGTCTCTCTATGCCATATTCTAGCACATCTTGCTAAAATACCCTAACAGAAACCTCAGTGTCTCTTCTCTAAATATGTCATGATACTAACCGCATTTGAGGCAGCACCTTTACGAATCTGATCTCCACAACACCAAAGACTAATACTATTTGCACGACTTGTATCTTTACGCACACGGCCTACGTAGACAATATCTTGATTAGAGGTCTCAATCGGCGTAGGTACATGGTCTTCAATCAGTTGTACACCAGGGAAGTTTTTAATTGCTTGACGAATCGCATCTAATGAAACTTCTTGTTCTGTTTCCACTGTCAAAGAAATGGAATGAGAACGGTATACTGGCACACGTACACAAGTGCAGTTTACCTGCATATCATCCGCATGCATGATCTTACGACCCTCATTGTGCATCTTCGCTTCTTCTGTTGTATAACCATCATCTAAATACGAGCCAATCTGGGCAATACAGTTATACGCAATCTGTGCTGGGAAGACATTTGGATGAACTTCTTCCCCTTTATCAAGTTCTATAATCTGCTGACGTAATTCACGCATCCCTTCAACACCTGCACCACTGACAGCTTGGAAAGTTGTCGCATTTACATGTTTAATTTTGGATAAACGATGAATTGGCGCAATTGCCATCAACGCAATAATCGTAGAACAGTTTGGATTTGAAATAATACCATGATGATTCAGCGCATCGTCCCCGTTAATCTCTGGAACCACTAACGGCACATCATCCTGTAAACGAAAAGCACTAGAATTATCAATCAGCACTGCATTTGCCTTTTGAATCAAAGGTAGATATTCCTTTGTTAATGCATTGGATACTGCACCCAATACATAATCTAATCCTTCAAAAGAATGCTCATCTACAACCTGTACCGTGATTCCTTCGCCATGAAACGATAATACGCGTCCAGCCGATCTTGGACTAGAAAATAAACGTAATTCATCTACCGCAAGGTTTTGTTCTTCGATACATTCTAGCATCTGTCTTCCAACTGCGCCTGTCGCACCTAAAATTCCAATTTTCATGCATGTTCCCTCTCTTCTTGAATAAAACGTTCATAGATGCAGCGAATCGCATTGTGGAAGTCATGATTCGATACACCTACCACAACCGATAATTCATCTGCACTCTGATTAATTACTTTAATATTGATCTTATGATCACCAAACTCACTTAATAACTGACCTGAAGCACCTGGTACTTGTTTCATACCTCTTCCCACGATGGCTACCATCGCTAAGTCTTCTTCTAACATCAATTCATCTGGCTCTAATTCCTTCTTGATTTTCGCAAGAATCTCATACTTACATTGTTCGATTGCGCCCTTTTGTACAATGACCGTAAATGTATCAACCGTAATCGGTACACTCTCAATCGAAATATGATACTCCTCAAAGATGAATAATAATCTTCGTAAAAAGCCAACTTCTGTAGAACTATGACTCTTTACAACCGTAAAGGAAGCGTAATCTCTTCGACCCGTAATACCTGTAACAGTTGAAGTACCATTAACTTTATCATACTCTTCACAATCATCTTGAATGAATGTGCCAGGATTCTCTGGATCATTTGTATTCAAGATATGAATCGGAATATTCTTTTCACGAACCGGGAAAATTGCATCATCATGCAGTACATTAGCACCCATGTAGCTCATTCCACGTAGTTCACTATACGTAATCACCGGAATTTGATGTGGGTTATCAATGATACGAGGATCAGCCACCAATATTCCAGACACATCAGTCCAGTTTTCATAAACTTCCGCATCTACGATATTTGCCAATATCGAACCAGTAATATCACTACCCCCACGACTCATCACTTTGATTTGTCCATTTGGTAAAGCCCCATAGAACCCAGGGATAACATACTTCTGATTCATATCCACAAGTCTATCTAGATTCTGCTTAATCTTCTCAAAGTCAAAATCCCCATTATACTTAAACGCAATTACATCTTTCGCATCCAAAAACTTTGCGCCTAAATATTCAGCCATGCATCTAGCAGTTAAATACTCCCCACGTGAAACGATGTAATCAACTGGCGCATGTGTATCTAACATCTCTTTGACACTTGCGAATTCTTTTTCTAAATCAATCTTTAACGCAAGTGAATCACAGATACGTTGATATTTCTCTTTTACAAGATTAAAAATTGTCTCGTAGGATACACCATAGTTAATATGTGCATGTAAAAGATAAAGTAAATCCGTCACTTTATAATCATCACGATTTTCTTTACCACACGCACTTGCGACAATAAACTTACGATTTGAATTCGCATCCACAATGCGCTTTACTTTTTCAAATTGTTCTTTACTAGCTACTGAGGAGCCACCAAACTTACTTACAATCATGCATTACCTCCGCCACAAACACTGCACCATCTTCTAATTTTTCAATCAAAGAAGCTAGTTCTACAAATGAAATCTTCTTTGTAATACATGTATCTTCATCAATTCGTTCCTCAATCAAACCTTGGATATTATCAAGATTGATTGAACGAACATAGAATGAGGATACGCGACTCGTATTATCGACACGAACACTCACTTCTGATGCTACTAAGATATCTTGTTTATATACCAGATCAATCAAGTCCTGTACAACCGCATGTGCTGTTGGATAAGAACCTGCACCTTGACCAACATAAGTCATCTTACCAAGTGTTCTTGAATCACTTTCAATTGCGTTGAAGTTTGCCGGTATTGTCGCAAAAAGATTCTGTTTTGGAATAAAGGTTGGGATAACCGTAGCACTAACACCATCCTCTAACTTTATGCCTGTCCCGATAAGCTTACATACGTAATCATGCGTGCATGCATACGCAATATCTCTTGCACTTATAGAACGAATCCCATAGATATCAATATCATGAACACTTGTAAGTACACCAAATCCCTTGCAGCTTGATAGCACCACTTTGTACGCTGTATCCATGCCATCAATATCATCTGATGGATCAAACTCCGCATATCCACAATCCTGCGCTTCCTTTAAGGCTACTGCAAACTCTGAACCCTCATCACTCATCTTAGTTAAGATATAGTTAGTAGTCCCATTAAAGATACCGCGGAAGCTTTCAATATCATCGATACGTTTTGTCCGATCTAGATTACTCATCCATGGAATTCCACCACCACACGCAGCCTCATACTTCAAACTAACACCACGTGTACGTGCAGTTTCTAATAGTTCTCCCAAATGATTCGCCAACATCTTCTTATTGCTTGTCACAACGTGCTTTCCGTTGAATAACGCTGCTTTGACATAGCTGAATGCTGGCTCATCACCACCAATACATTCCACTACCACATCAATATCAGGATCTTCCACAATATCATGGATATCCACTGTCATTCGCTCATCCGTAATATCCTTTTCATAGCGAACCAATATCTTGGAAATCTCCAGTTGCGAGACTTCTTTCGTATTCTTTCCATCAATAATTTTTCTAACACCAGAACCAACAGTTCCATGTCCCAATAAACCAATCTTCATATAAACCTCTGTTTCTAAAATAGATACACTTGTATTTAAAACACAAACAGTGTATCATTTTTCTATATTTGAAACAAGAAGGAAGCCCTATGAAATATATTAGTACACGAAATAAAGATAAAGTTGTATCGTCCTCTGAAGCGATTATCCAAGGTCTTGCAGAAGATGGCGGTCTCTATACACCACAAACACTCAATCAAAAGGTAGATTTATCCTCTACACTAAAGATGAACTATCTAGAGTTAGCACAGTATATTCTATCTCTGTTTTTAAGTGACTTTAGCCATGAACAGATCCAACAATGTGTTCAAAATGCCTATCAAAACTCATTTGAAAACAACGAAGTAGCACCACTATGTAAATATCACGATGGGTGGCTTATGGAACTGTGGCATGGTCCAACCAGCGCCTTTAAAGATGTAGCTTTAACACTACTACCACATCTATTAACAGCCGCATACAAAAACCAGAATGAAAACGATCTAATCTCCATTCTAACTGCCACAAGTGGCGATACCGGCAAAGCCGCAATCAATGGATTTGCGGATATCAAAAACACTGCCATTACAGTACTCTATCCAGAAATCGGTGTATCTGATATCCAAAAAAGACAAATGCAGACATCACTAGGTAAAAATGTCGAAGTCATCGCAATCAAAGGAAACTTTGATGATTGCCAACGGATTGTAAAGGAAGCGATGAAAAATCCAGTTGTAAAAGACGCATGTAAACACATGAAACTATCTTCTGCAAACTCCATTAATATTGGTCGCTTACTCCCACAAATCGTCTATTATTTCGACTCATACGCAAAACTTGTAAAGAGCGGTGATATTCAATTGGGCGATGCAGTTAACTTTGTTGTCCCTAGCGGTAACTTCGGTAATATCCTTGCTGGATATCTAGCAAAAAAGTTAGGCTTACCAGTTAAAAAACTAGTATGTGCATCCAACTCAAATAATGTACTAACAGAATTTATCCGTACAGGTTCCTATAACGCAAATAGAGCATTTATTCCTACGATATCCCCATCGATGGATATCCTAGTATCCAGTAACCTAGAACGTTTATT
>CALISH010000046.1 GCA_938041275.1 uncultured Solobacterium sp. | reverse complement strand
TGGACTTGAAGGGCAAGTTAGTCTCTGTACCTACATCTTCACCAAAACAGGATACAGTTTCATATCCTGCGGAGATTCGTGAAGCGTTAGAAGGCTTAAAGAATTTAGGTTATAAGCAGGGAGAATTATCTGCAGTCGCAAATATGATGAGTGAAAACCCTGGATTAACAACCGAGAAGTATTTGAAACTCGGATTACAATTCTTAGTTAAACAGAAGTAAAGGAGGCATATGGAAGAGAGTGATCGTTTGTTATCTGCAAATGCAGAAATGGGTGATGATGAAGAAAGTCTTCGTCCGCAAACACTTGATGAATATATAGGCCAAGATACGTTAAAAGAAAATTTACGTATCTATATTCAGGCGGCTTTGCAGAGAAATGAATCTTTGGATCATGTTCTTTTGTATGGTCCTCCAGGATTGGGTAAGACTACACTTTCATTTATTCTAGCCAATGAAATGCATTCTAAGGTTAGGGTGGCTTCTGGCCCATCCATTGCAAAAGCTGGTGATTTAGCAGCGATATTATCTGTGCTTGAGCCAGGAGATGTATTGTTTATCGATGAAATTCATCGTTTGCCAAAGCAAGTAGAAGAAGTTTTATATCCTGCGATGGAGGACTTTGAATTAGATATTATGGTTGGTGGCGAAAATGGAGCAGGCGGAAGAAGTGTTCGCTTAGATCTACCTCCATTTACTCTTGTTGGTGCGACGACTCGTGCTGGTGATTTATCAGCGCCATTAAGAGACCGTTTTGGTATCGTGGCGAAGCTTGAGTATTATAACCAAGAACAGTTATGTTCGATTGTTAGTCGTACAGCACGTGTATTGAACGCACCAATTCATACTGCTGCAGTGGATGAGATTGCACGTCGTTCTCGCGGAACGCCACGTATTGCAAATCGTCTATTACGTCGTATCCGTGACTTTGCACAGGTACTTAATGATGGTCATATCTCTAAGGAGATTGCACAAACTGCACTAGACCGTTTGAAGGTGGATTCCCTTGGATTAGACGAAGTCGATATTCGTTACTTACGTGGCATTATCGAACGTTTCCATGGTGGTCCTGTTGGTCTTGAATCTCTTGCAAATGCAATATCGGAAGAAACTACAACACTAGAAGATGTATATGAACCGTATCTTATACAGATTGGATTTGTGAATCGTACAAGTCGTGGTCGTGTGGTAACTGAGAAGGCTTATGAGCATTTACATATCACACATACAGATACATTATTTTAAGAATATATTGAAGCGCACACGGTTAAAATGTGTGCTTTTTTATGTAAAAAGCCTTGAAAATGCGTGAATTTTGTGTGAAAAATATCTGTTTTCTTGCAAAGAATACAAAGAATCATATAAAATAATGATATGTTTAACAAGAAAAATAAGAAGACAAGTCTTGTCGCGGCAGCGTATATTGCCACAGTGTTATTGGGTGGATATGCTTCTGTACAACATGTATATGCGGATAACACAGCTCCAACAATTGACACAGAAGTTTTACCGGTCATCGAAGTTAGTTCTGCTGATTTAAATCCACAAGAGACAATCAAGCATTCTATCCTACAGGAAAGAAGTCAGTCTCTAACAGATATGGATTATAAGAATATCGATATGGGCAAAACAAAGTTGATTTTAGAAGGCTTTGATCGTAACCTTACAGGTATTCAACAGGCAACTGCGCGTGTAACGTTAGTTAATAAAGATACTGACGATAAGACATTAGGATATTCCTTTATCCAAAAGGTATTGATTAAGGTTGTGACAAGTACTGCTCCAGTTATCAAACTGAAGTCTGATTCTGTTACGGTTAACAATGGTGATACTTGGAATGCATCTAACTATATTTCTTATATCAATGATGATTCTGGTGTTTTACCAGCATTAACAATCACTGGTAATGTAGATATGTCAACAGATGGTAACTATACAGTTTTATATACTGTTGTAGATACAACTGGTAATAAGTCATTTGCTCAGTTGAATGTTACAGTAAAGACACCGCAAGAAGTGATTGATAACAAGATAGAAGAAGAGCGTAAAGCAAAGGAAAATGAAAAGATTCAAGCTGCGAAACAGGCACTTGAAAATAGTTCTAGTTCGAGTGCATTTATCAGTTCTGCGCAATTGCTTGCGGATGCCGATGAAGCTTGGAAGGCTTACGCAAAAGCGGGATTAATTACGGATCATGAAACTGGTGATACTGGTAATAATTACTCATTTAGCCAATGTACATGGTGGGTATATATCCGTCGTCATCAGTTAGGCTTAACTGCTGGTAGTTTGATGGGTAATGGTAATCAATGGGCAAATACGGCTCGTAGTTTAGGTTATTCTGTTTCTAATACACCGATGGTTGGTGACGTTATGGTATTCGCAGCTGGACAAGAAGGTTCAGATGGTTACTATGGTCACGTTGCAATCGTAGAGGGTATTACAACTGATGGTTCTGTTATTACATCTGAATGTGGTGCTAGCCGTAATGGTCAGCCATACTCACGTGTTATCTCTAATCCATCAAGATTCGAATACATTCACTATTAAGATTTTGGAAGATACGTTATGTATCTTCCTTTTTTGATGGTTGAAATCATTTCTTGTTTTGAATAAAATACCTATATGAGTAGAAGAGATGAACAACGAAATTTACGTATGAATCAGGTTGCTTACTTCTTGATGACATTTGCTGTATATATTGCGATATATATGGTTTTTGTATTCTTGTTTAGTATCGTAAATGGATTCTTGGGTTTACATCCATATTTCAAATTAATTATCTATATTCTATTCTTTGAAGCTGATCGTAGAATCACGGCATTTGTAATGCGACTACCAATTGTAAAATCGATCATTCGTTTATAATCCGTTTAAACGGATTTTTTTGATAATAGGAGAATCATATGGAAAAGTGGGATTTATATACACTCGATCGCGAAAAGACAAATCAAGTAATAACACGTGGAGATACTATTCCAAATGATTTGTATCATTTGGTTATACATGTATGTATCTTTAATGCAAAAAACCAAATGCTGATTCAACAAAGACAGTCCTTTAAAGAAGGATGGTCTAATCTGTGGGATGTAACAGTTGGTGGTTCTGCTATTATTGGTGAAAATAGTCGACAGGCAGCAATGCGAGAAGTTGCTGAGGAACTTGGATTAAAGATTGATTTAGAAAATATATCACCTGTTATTACAAAGGATTTTAGTGAAGGTTTTGATGATATTTATATTTTAGAAAAAGAGATCGATATTTCAAAATTAATACTTCAGTATGAAGAAGTACAGGCAGTAAAATGGGCGGGTATTGAAGAAATCTTGGATATGATTGGTTTAAAGAAGTTTATACCGTATGATGAAAGCTTTATCCATTTTTTATTTCATCTTCATCGAACGAACAGTTTATATCAAAAGTAAGTATGTGCACGCTGTAGAGTCTAATTTTGCTTAAAGTTCACAATTTTAGTTTATAATAAACAAAAAGGTAGTGTGTTTCAGGAGGCGATGAATATGCTTAGATACACAAAGAATAAATATAAAAGAGAATCGGTTTTTGCAAAATTAATTGATAAAAAAGTGAGTGAGTATTTTGCTGTTCCAGGGAAAATTCCAACTCCAGAGGATTTATATGAATTGGTTTTTATGACAGAAAAAGGAGAAAAGAATTTTGAAGTAAGTGTGTTTATCTATAATGTTGTAAATATTGGTATGGAAGGGACGCTAGTGTTCCAAGGATATCAATTGATATCTTTTGGTGATTGGATAAAAGAGTTTGGTGAGTAACAGGATTTTTTTAATCACAATATATTTTCTAAAATCAACATAATATGTCTTGTTAGCATATCTTTGCTCACGAAGAGATATGTATTGATGACAAGGAAATTATCAAAGTAAACTACAAGGATGAGAAAAAGTTGAATAATATATATTTATAATCTAACATAATTCATTAAGCTATTTTGTTGAAAATGATGAATACAATGATATAATCTAACCAAAGCAAAGAAGAGAAGTAGTAATATTGGCTGTTTTGAAAGAGAGTCTGTGATTGGTGGAAACAGATAAAACGAAGATATGAAGTAGTCTTGGAGCTGTATCTTTGAACTAGTAGTAGAAGATACCGTAGTGATGCACGTTACGCTGTTGAGAAGTAAGCAAAGGTGGTACCACGTTTATACACGTCCTATGCATAGGACGTTTTTTTATGTTTAAGGAGAAGGTAATATGGAAAAGAATCTAGCACAAAAGTATAATCACAAGGCCGTAGAAGAAGGCAAATACAACCGATGGATTGAAAAAGGATATTTCACTGCGGGTGATAAGTCTAAAGATCCATTTACAATTGTGATTCCTCCACCAAACGTTACTGGTATTTTGCATATCGGTCACGCTTGGGATAATACATTACAGGATATTATTGCTCGTTATAAGCGTATGCAGGGCTATGACATGTTGTTTTTACCAGGTATGGATCATGCGGGTATTGCGACACAGGCAAAGGTTGATGCACGCTTAAAGAGTGAAGGTATTTCTCGCTATGATTTAGGACGTGAAAAGTTCTTGGAACGTGCGTGGGAGTGGAAGGCAGAATATGCCAAGACAATCCGTACACAATGGGGTAAACTTGGAAACTCATTAGATTATAGTCGTGAGCGCTTTACGATGGATGATGGTTTTAACGACGCAGTTCGTCATGTATTTGTAAAACTCTACAATGAAGGTTTAATCTATCGTGGTTGGCGTATCATCAACTGGGATCCGGAAGCCCGTACAGCATTAAGTAATATCGAAGTATATTATCAAGATGACCGAGGTAAGATGTATCACTTCAAATATGTAGTAAAGGAAACTGGTGAAGAATTTGTGGTTGCGACAACACGTCCAGAAACAATGTTTGGTGATGTTTGTGTTGTCGTAAACCCTAGCGATGAAAAGTTGAATCACTTGATTGGTAAACATACAACTAACCCAGCAAATGGGCAGGAATTACCTATCATCGGTGATGATTATGTAGAAATTGGTTTTGGTACTGGTGCAATGAAGTGTACACCTGCACACGATCCTAATGACTTTGCGATTGCGGAAAGACATCATTTAGAAAAGCCAATCTGTATGAATCCAGATGGAACAATGAATGAACTTTGCGGTAAGTATGAGGGAATGGATCGTTACGTAGCGCGTGAAGCACTTGTAAAACAAATTGAAACTGATGGAAACTTAGTGAAGATTGAAGAGATGACACATAACGTAGCACATTCTGAACGTACGCATTGTGTTGTTGAACAGTATCTATCACAACAGTGGTTTGTTAAGATGAAGCCACTTGCAGAAGATGTGTTGAAGTATCAAGCGGATGAAGAAACAAAGATTAACTTCTATCCTGAACGTTTTGAAAAAACATTCAATGGTTGGTTAGAGAATATTGAAGACTGGTGTATCTCTCGTCAATTGTGGTGGGGCCATCGCATTCCTGCATGGTACAACACTGTAACTGGTGAAACATATGTTGGTGAAACTGATCCAGAAGATACAACAAACTGGGTACAGGATGAAGATGTACTTGATACATGGTTCTCCAGTGCTCTATGGCCATTTGCGACATTGGGTTGGCCAGAAGATACTGCAGATCTAGAACGTTATTATCCAACCAATACAATGGTTACGGGTTACGATATTATCTTCTTCTGGGTTGCTCGTATGGCATTCCAAGCAAGACATTTTACAAAGAATCGTCCATTTAAAGATGTACTCATTCATGGTTTATTGCGTGATGCACAAGGTCGTAAGATGTCGAAGTCACTTGGTAATGGTATTGACCCAATGAAGGTAATTGAAGAGTATGGTATCGATGCATTACGTTTCTTCTTAACAACAAATTCAACACCAGGACAGGATATGCGTTATATCCCTGAGAAGGTTGAAGCAGCTGGTAACTTTATCAACAAGATTTGGAATGCGTCTAGATTCGTATTCATGAATCTTCCTGAAGGAATGAAGGTCGAAGATGTTGATTTAACACATCTATCACTTGCGGATGCGTGGATTATCAATCGTCTTAACGAGACAATTACGCATGTAACGGAAAACATGGAGAAGTATGAGTTTGCCTTAGTTGGTAATGAACTATATTCCTTTGTATGGGATGACTTCTGTAGTTGGTATGTTGAGATGAGCAAGACGGCATTAAATGGTACAGATGAAGTAGCTAAACGTGCTGCACAATCAACATTGTACGTATGCTTAAAGGCTATTGTTGGTTTATTACAACCATTTATGCCATTTGTAACAGAAGAGATTTATGACTTATTACCAGGTGCGAAGGAAAGTATCAACTTAGAATCATGGCCAACTGTAATTGAAAATGTAACTGCTTGTGATTTAACAGCGATGGCAAGAGTAATTTCTGCAATCCAAAAGATTCGTGAAGTTAAGATTGTAAATGATTTGAAACCATCAACATTAATTCATATCGCATTAAAAGATCTTGATGGTAACACAATTAAGGCAGATGAAGCAATGTCTGCGATCATCATGAAGCTTGCAAAGGCAGAGTGGCAAGATACACTTGAAGGTGACTTAACAGTTGAGGCAATTCAAGGTGGTAGTTTATATATTCCATCTAACGAATTAAGTAATCCAGAAGACGAAATCAAGAAGCTTGAAGCAGAGATTGAAAGACTTAAATCTGAGATTGCACGTTCTACAGGTATTCTTTCTAACCAAGGATTTATTGCGAAGGCTCCAGCAGCAAAGATTGAAAATGAAAAGCAAAAACTCGAAGCATATCAGAAGCAATACGATGTTATCGAAGAGCGCTTAAATGTATTGAAAAAGTAGTGAACATGTTATAATCATGATAACAATTCATGATTGACGGAGGTGCAGTATGTCAAATAAAGAAAACAAGCATACGCTATTAAAAGTATTAGGTGTTACTGCTGTCGCTGGTGCAAGTGCATATGCAGGAGCTGGATACTATGTATTCCGCAATGCGTTTGATTTACAAAATAGTAGATTTTTACAAAAATGTGGTTCATCAATGCAGTTACCATTATTACAGATGGAAAGAAATGAGTGGTTTGCACATAGTAATCGTTTCGATGATTTCATTGATTCTTACGATGGGTTAAAACTACATGCATTACGTATCGTGAATCAAGAGGATTCTCATAAGTGGATTATCATCCAACATGGAATTGCGTCTTATAGTGGAACGTTATTAGAACACATGTGGGAGGCTGACCATCGTGGTTTCAATATCTTAGCACCGGATGCACGTGGTTATGGAATGTCGGAAGGTAAATATACTGGTCTTGGTTGGTGTGAGCACTTTGATTTAATCAGTTGGATTAACTACTTAGTCAATCTTGATCCACTAGCAGAGATTGTATTATTTGGAATAAATGTAGGTGCTTGTTCTGTTATGAATGCAGTTGGTGATTATTTACCACGCAATGTAAAGTGTGCAATCGCAGAAGGTGGATATAAAGAAATAAAAGATATCATCCAAACGCAAGTGCAGGATATTACAAAGTTCAATGGTAAGTTTGTGATGCCATCTGTCGACTTCTATGTAAGACAAGTATTGCATTTTAGTCTCAATGACATCAGTACACAACGTCAGTTAAGAAACGCTGTAACTCCGATGTTATTCCTACATGGTTTACAAGATCACGTCGTTCCAATTAGCCACGCGTATGATAACTATTATTCTTGTGCAAGCAAGAAAGAGATGTATGTTTCAGAACAGGGTGGATTTGGTAATTTAACAAGTGATCCACAATACTTCCCACGATTCTTTGACTTCATTAAAAAGTATGTAAAATAACAAATTGGGTAGACGGTATCGATAAGATATCGTCTTTTCTGTTTCATGCGTGCATGGAAAAGAGTAAGTTAATTTCTTGGATAATCTCACAAAAGTGATTTGTATGTATTGAGAAATGTAACCGGTTGCTTTATAATCAAACAGTAGATAAAGGGAGGCTATAATGGCTACTAAAAAGTATGTTTATAAGTTTTCTGAAGGTAATGGTTCCATGCGTGAACTGCTCGGTGGTAAAGGTGCTAACCTTGCTGAAATGAGCATTTTAGGTATGCCAGTACCGGATGGATTTACCATCACAACTGAAGCATGCAATGCATATTATGCAGATGGTAAGAAAATCAACAAGAATATCATGGACGAAATTCACAAGCATGTTGAAATGCTACAGAAGGCTACAGGTAAGAAATTAGGCGGATTAGAGAATCCTTTACTTGTTTCTGTACGTTCAGGTGCACGTGCATCTATGCCAGGTATGATGGACACAATTCTTAACCTAGGTATGAATGATGAAGTTGTTAAGGTTGTTGAAGAGAAGACTGGCAACAAGAGATTTGCATACGATTCTTATCGTCGTTTCGTTCAGATGTTCTCTGATGTTGTAATGGGATTATCCAAATCCCGCTTTGAAGAAATCATTGATGAAGTAAAAGAAAAGAAGGGCGTTACTCAGGATATCGAATTAGATGCTGAGGATATGTTCGAATTAACAAATCGTTTTAAGGCTTTCTATAAGAAGGGATTGAAGGAAGATTTCCCACAGGATCCAACAGTACAATTAGAACGTGCAATCGAAGCTGTATTCCGTTCATGGAATAATGATCGTGCTATCTTCTATCGTAAGATGAATGATATTCCAAGTTCTTGGGGAACTGCTGTAAACGTTCAAACCATGGTATTTGGTAACATGGGTGATGATTGTGGAACAGGTGTTGCCTTTACTCGTAACCCTGCAACAGGTGAAAGAAAATTATTTGGTGAATACTTAATCAATGCGCAAGGTGAAGACGTTGTTGCGGGTATCCGTACACCATCCCCAATTGCAGAGCTTAAGAAGGTAATGCCAAAGGCATATAAGGATTTCACAGATATCTGTGCGCGTTTGGAAAAACACTACCATGACATGCAGGATATGGAATTTACAATTGAACATGGAAAACTATTCATGTTACAAACACGTAATGCGAAGCGTACAGCTGCAGCTGCTTTAAAGGTTGCTGTAGATATGGAGAAGGAAGGTCTTGTAACGAAGGATCAAGCTTTACTTATGGTTGATCCTAAGCAGTTAGATGACTTACTACACCCACAGTTTGATGCTGAAGACTTAAAGAGAAAGAAGAATGATGTAGTTGCGAAGGGCTTAGCTGCCTCACCTGGTGCTGCATGTGGTGAAATTGTATTCACTGCTGAAGAAGCTAAGACAAAGGCAACAATGGGACGTAAGGTTATCTTAGTTCGTCTAGAAACATCACCAGAAGATATCGAAGGTATGCATGTATCTGAAGGTATCTTAACAGTACGTGGTGGTATGACATCTCACGCAGCTGTAGTAGCTCGTGGTATGGGTGCATGCTGTGTATCTGGTTGTGGAGATATTAAGGTTAACGAAGCTAAGTTACAATTCACAGTCAAAGGTGAAGTATTCAAGGATGGAGATATTATCTCCTTAGATGGTTCCACTGGTTTAGTTTACCGTGGTGAAATCAAGACAGTTCCAGCAACAATTTCAGGTAACTTCAAGAAGTTCATGCAGTGGGCTGATGAGCGTAGAACAATGAAGATTCGTACAAACGCTGATACACCAGAAGATGCTGCAAGAGCTGTAAGCTTCGGTTCTGAAGGTGTTGGTCTTGTTCGTACTGAGCATATGTTCTTCAACTCTCCAGATCGTATTAAGGCTATCCGTGAATTAGTAGTTGCTCAAAATGTTGAACAACGTCAGATTGCATTAAAGCAATTAGAACCAATGCAGCAAGGTGACTTTGAAGGTATCTTCGAAGCAATGGGTGGAAGAAGTGTTACTATCCGTCTATTGGATCCACCTTTACACGAATTCTTACCAAAGGCTGAAGCTGAATCATTAGAAGTTGCAAAGGCATTAGGTATCTCTGTAGAAGACTTGATGGCTGCTGCAGCAAACTTACACGAGTTCAACCCAATGATGGGTCACCGTGGATGCCGTCTAGACGTAACATATCCAGAAATCGGTGTCATGCAGACACGCGCAATTATCAAGGCTGCTATTAACATCAACAAGAAGCACCGTGGTTGGAAGTTAGTTCCAGAAATCATGGTTCCGTTAGTTGGTGAAAAGAAGGAACTTGATTATGTTGCACAGATTATTCGTACAACTGCTGACGAAGTAATCAAGGAAGCTGGAGTGAAGCAGGATTATAAGATCGGTACAATGATTGAGATTCCACGTGCTGCGTTAAATGCTGATGAATTAGCAGAGACTGCTGAATTCTTCAGTTTCGGTACAAATGACTTAACACAGATGACATTCGGATTCTCACGTGATGATGCTGGTAAGTTCTTAGATGATTACTATAGCAAGCATATCTACGATAACGATCCATTCGCACACGTTGATGTAAATGGTGTTGGTAAGCTTATCTCTATGGCTTGCGAAAAGGGTCGTTCTACACGTAAAGACATTCACTTAGGTGTCTGTGGTGAACATGGTGGTGACCCTGTAAGTATTGAGTTCTTCCAACGTGTTGGATTAACATATGTTTCTTGCTCACCATACCGCGTTCCTATCGCTCGTTTAGCAGCTGCGCAAGCCGCAATTCGTGCTGATGTAAAATCTTCTGTTGTAGCAAAGAAGACAGCAAAGAAAAATGTTGCTAAGAAGGCTACAAAGAAGGTTGCTGCTAAAAAACCAGTAGCTAAGAAAGCAACAACAAAGACAGTTTCCAAGAAGGTAGCTAAGCCAGTGGCTAAGAAGGCTCCTGCTAAGAAAACTGTTAAACCTGTAGCGAAAAATTCTGCTGTGAAGAAAGTTACTAAGAAAGTATCTGCTCCTAAGGCTGTAGCTAAAAAGCCAGTAGCTAAGAAAGCTCCAGCAAAGAAGACAACTAAAAAGTCTAAGTAATTGATGATTAGGGCTGCTATCATATTGGCAGTCCTTTTTAATACGATATAATTGAGATATAAAAATATCATTAATATCTATGATAACGAGGTATATGCATGGAAAAATATATTATGTCGATTGATCAAGGGACGACTAGTTCACGAGTGATTATCTTTAATCATGATGCTAAGGTTGTTTCTTCTGCGCAAAAAGAATTTCAACAATACTTTCCTAAACCAGGTTGGGTAGAACATGATGCTAATGAGATATGGCTATCTGTATTGTCTTGCATGATGCAAAGTATGCTGGATGCCAATATCAAACCAGAACAGATTGAAGGTATTGGCATTACAAACCAACGTGAAACAACGGTTGTGTGGGATAAAAAAACAGGTATTCCTGTATATAAGGCAATCGTTTGGCAGTCTCGTCAAACTACAGAAATCTGTAATCAGTTAAAACAGAATAATCATGCTAGCATGGTTCGTCAAAAGACAGGTCTTCAACTGGATCCTTATTTTTCTGCAACAAAGATTCGTTGGATCTTAGATCATATCGAAAATGGGCAACAGCGTGCAGAGAGTGGTGAGTTACTTGCTGGTACAATTGATACTTGGTTAATCTGGTGTCTTTCTGGTATGAAAGCGCATGTGACGGACTACAGTAATGCGTCTAGAACGATGCTATTTAACATCTATGATAAGAAATGGGATGAAGAATTATGTAGTCTTTTGAATATCCCAATGTGCATGTTACCGGAGGTAAAAGATAGTAGTTGTATCTTTGCATATACTGCTGCTGAATACTTCTTTGGTAAACGTGTACCGATTGCTGGCGCTGCTGGTGACCAACAAGCTGCACTATTTGGACAACAGTGTTTTGAGCGTGGCAGCGTAAAGAATACCTATGGTACTGGTTGCTTTATGTTAATGAATACAGGTAATAAACCCCATCCAAGTAAGCATGGACTAGTTACTACAATTGCTTGGGGTTATCAGGGTGAAATTACTTATGCACTTGAAGGATCGGTATTTGTGGCTGGTAGTGCGGTACAGTGGTTGCGTGATCAGTTGAAGTTTTTTAAGACGGCAAAAGAGTCAGAGAAACTTGCTATGTCCGCAAAGGAAGAACATGAATTAATTGTTGTACCTGCTTTTGTAGGTTTAGGTGCACCATATTGGGATAATGATTGTAAAGGTGCAATGTTTGGTATTACACGTGGTACAAGCAAAGAGGATATGACAAAAGCAACATTAGATTCTATTGCCTATCAAAATCGAGATATTCTTGATGCGATGAAAGAAGATTCTGGTATTGCGATTCAGTCATTACGTGTAGATGGTGGTGCTTCTGCTAATGATTATCTGATGCAGTTTCAAAGTGATATTATGCAATGTGCAATTGAGCGTCCAGAAAACGTTGAATCAACTGCACTCGGTGCTGCATATCTAGCTGGGCTTGCGGTTGGGTATTGGCATGACTTAGAAGAGTTAAAGAGAGAACGAAATAGTCATATTTTTACACCGACGATGGATATATCTACTGTGAGCCATTTATACGAGCGTTGGCAAAAAGCAGTAGCCTGTGTACGGATGTTTACAAAAAATGAGGAATAATCTTATTCTATAGAGGAATGTGCTTGAAAATCCCTTTAAAATGGGGTATATTGTAAATGAAATAAGGAGAGCGGAAGCTCTCCTTGTGTTATGTCTGGAGGCATATGGAAAACATTGATAAATTGACCGAATTATTTCAGCCAGTATTTGACGAATGCCACGTTCGACTTTACGAGATTGTTTGGCTTGGTAATGAAAAGACATTACAGGTCGCAATTGACAATGATGCACATGCGATTGACTTAGATATTTGTGCAGAAGTGAGTGAAAAGCTTGGTGTAGTCTTGGACAAGTATGATCCTATCAAAGAAGAGTATAGCTTAGAAGTCTGTAGCCCTGGTGCAGAGCGAGAGATTAAAGATTATGCTGAGTTTGAACAGTTAGTAGATGAATATATCTATGTAGAACTGAAAGAGCCATTTAAGAATATGGTAGAGATTACTGGATATGTTCGTGCTGTTAGTGCTGATACGATTGAATTAGAGTATCGTGATAAAGCGGTAAAGCGCACTGCTACGATTGAAAAGAACAATATTCGTTTTGCTAGATTAGCAATTAAATTATAAGGAGAAATCATGGAGATTAAATACACACAACTTCTCAATGCGATTCGCGGTGTGGAAGATGACAAGAATGTGCCTGAGAATATCGTATTAGAGGCATTAACAGAAGCTGTTGCGAAAGCATTCAAGAAGGATTCTGAGTTACAGGATATTGAAGTTAAGGCAGAAATCAATAAGAAGAGTAAGACGATTGATATCTACCAGTACTACAACGTTGTTGAAGAAGTAGAAGATGATGAATTAGAAATCTCATTAGAAGATGCTAAGAAGATCGATTCTAATGCTGCGTTAGGTGGACAAGTTCGTGAAAAGAAAGAAATTACTTCAATGTCACGTGCTGCTGCTTCTTTAGCTAAGAATGTATTCCGTCAAAAGATTCGTGAAGCTGAAAAAGTTGCAGTATACAACGAATACATTGACCAGAAGGATGAGATGGTTATCGGTACTGTTGAATCAGTTAAGGATAAGTTCACATTAATTAGTTTAGGTAAAACAGTTGCTTTACTTTCTAAGTCAGCTGAAATTCCTCACGAGAAACTAACAGAAGGGCAGAGCATCCGCGTTGTAATTACTGATGTACAAAAGGAAACAAAAGGTTCACAGGTATTAGTATCACGTGCTGATGCGACACTTGTTAAACGTTTATTTGAAAAGGAAGTTCCTGAAATTTATCAGGGTGTTGTAGAGATTAAATCAATTGCTCGTGAAGCTGGCGAAAGAACAAAGATGGCTGTTCTCTCACATAATCCTGATGTAGATCCAATTGGTTCATGTATTGGTCCTCGTGGTTCTCGTGTTCAAAAGATTATCGATGAACTACATGGTGAAAAGATCGATATCTTCCAATGGAGTGACGATATAACAGAACTTGTTAAGAATGCGTTGGCACCTGCGGAAATTATCTCTGTTCTACCAGGACAGGATGATAATAGCTTGCTTGTTATTGTTAGTGAAGATCAATTGTCTTTAGCGATTGGTAAGCGTGGTAAGAATGCTCGTTTAGCTGTGAAATTAACAGGTCATAAGATTGATATTAAGACACGTCAAGAACTCGAAGATATGGGCAAGGATTATGATGAATTACTCGCACAGGCTGAAGTGATGAAGCAAAAACTAGCAGAGCAAGCGAAGGCTAAGGACGTTGAACGTCAAAAGGCTGCTGCTAAGGAAGAAGAAGAAAAGAGACTTGCGGCGATTGCTAAGTTCAGAGCTGAAAATCCAGATGCTATCGTCGATGAAGATGAAGAATATATCCCAGAAGAAATGATGGAAAGAGTAAACGATACAATCATCGATGAGATTTCTAATCAGCCAGATGAAGAAGAACATCAAGAAGCTGCTGCTCAAGCACCTGTGGTTGAAGTTGTTGAAGCAGTCGAAGAGACAGTTGAAGAGGAGAAGCCAGTTGTAGTTGAAAAGACTGCAGAAGAAAAAGAAGCTTCCCGTAAGCATGCGGACTTAGAAGAACTAGCTAAGAAGGCTACTTATGTCTCACACTTTGAAAAACTTGTTGATTCTTCTAAGCCTAAGAATACTGATTCGAAGTACAAGAAGAAAAAGAAGAAGGATGAAGAAGAGTACAAGGTTAGAAACAAGGATCTTGAAGAACAGATTAAGAAGAACTTGCTTGTTGCTGACAATCGTCCTATCTATAGTGAAGAAGAGTTGGCTGAAATTGAAGCTCAACAGGAATCTGAAGCAGAGAAGGAGTATGACATCGACTACGATGAGTATGAAGAATACTACGATGACGATGAAAACATGTAAGCATGCCTAAGAAAATTCCAATGCGTAAATGTGTAGCAACCGGAGAACAACTCCCTAAAAAGGAGTTGCTCCGCGTTGTTAGAACACCAGAGGGTACATTAGCTGTTGATACAACAGGTAGAGCAAATGGCCATGGTGCATATTTAAAAAAAGATTTAGCAGTGATTGAAGTTGCTAAGAAGAATAATGCTTTAGCAAAAGCATTATCACAAAAGATTCCAGATGAATTCTGGGATGAAATTGCGAAAGCAATGAAGTAGTGGTATCCATTTTGAAAGGAAGGGATGTTACCGATACAGTATTTCGAGATGCAAATCTCAAACAAAGAAAGAGAGGTACATAAATGCCAGTTCCAACAAAACGCAAACCTGCAAATAAGAAGAATGTTTCCAACAATCGTAACAATACGAAGAAAAAACCATTTAACAAAAATGACAATCATCAATCGAAACAACCAGTAGAGATTACAGAGATTACATTCAGTGATGGTATTACTGTTGGTGAATTAGCAGATAAATTAAATCGTCAATCAAGTGAGCTCATCAAAGCATTGTTTATGGAAGGCAAGATGGTTACCATCAATAGTGCACTTGAAGATGAAATGGTTGAACTTGTATGCATGAATTACAATATCGAAGCCGTTAAGGTGAAAGAAAGAGAAGCAGATAGCTTGGAAGATGAAGAACAAGATTCTGCTGAAGACTTACAGGAACGTCCACCTGTTGTTACTATCATGGGTCACGTTGACCATGGTAAGACAACATTATTGGATACAATCCGTCGTTCTAAGGTAGCTGCTGGCGAAGCTGGAGGTATTACACAGGCAATCGGTGCGTATCAGGTAACTGTTAATGGACGTAAGGTTACTTTCTTAGATACACCAGGTCACGAAGCATTTACTGCAATGCGTGCACGTGGTGCTAGTGTAACTGACTTAGCTGTTATTGTTGTTGCGGCTGATGATGGTGTCATGCCACAGACTCGTGAGGCAATTGACCACGCCAAGGCTGCTGGTGTTCCAATTATTGTTGCTGTAAACAAGATGGATAAGCCTGATGCAAATCCTGACCACGTTAAGTCTGAAATGGCTGAACTTGGAATCATGCCTGAAGAATGGGGTGGCGATACAATCTTCGTCAATACCAGTGCGAAGAAGGGTGATGGTATTGATGAATTATTAGAAACAATCTTAATTGTTTCTGATGTAAAGGAATTAAAGGCTAACCCTAACCGTACGGCAACTGGTACAGTTGTTGAAGCCAAACTCGATAAGGGTAGAGGTCCAGTTGCGACATTGCTCGTACAGAATGGTACATTAAAACATGGTGATCCAGTTGTAGTTGGTACATGTTTTGGTAAAGTGCGTCGTATGACAGATGAAAATGGTAATGAACTTAAGACTGCAGGTCCATCACGTCCGGTAGAGATTATTGGTCTAAATGATGTACCAGAAGCGGGTGATATCTTCCGCTCTTATGAAAATGAGAAGGAAGCACGTGCAGTTGCGGATAGACGTAAGCGTCGTAAGATTGATGCCGACCGTCGTAAGACAAGTGCAATGAGCTTAGAAGACTTATCATCACAGATTGAATCTGGTGACTTAAAAGAAATTCCAGTTATCATCAAGGCGGATGTACAAGGTTCTGCAGAAGCTGTGAAGTCCTCTATGGAGAAGTTAGATGTATCTGGTGTACGCGTAAATGTGATTCACGCTACAGCTGGTGCAATTACTGAATCTGATATCATGCTTGCTAGTGCATCGAATGCGATGATTATTGGTTTCTCTGTTCGCCCTGATGCAAATATTCGTAAGAAGGCTGAAGAAGCCGGCGTACAAATTCGTTTGCATGACATCATCTATAAGGCAACAGAAGAAATGGAACTTGCGATGAAGGGTATGCTAGAGCCAGTATACAAGGAAGTTGTTATTGGACAGGCAGAGATTCGTGAAACATATAAGGCATCTAAGATTGGTACAATCGCTGGCTGTATGGTTACAGATGGTAAGCTTGTTTCCCGTTGTAATATCCGCTTAATTCGTGATGGTATCGTTATCTACACTGGTAAACTTGCTTCTCTTAAGAGATTCAAAGATGATGCCAAGGAAGTACTATCTGGATTTGATTGTGGTCTAACGATTGAGAATTATAATGATGTTAAGATTGGTGATACAATCGAAGCATACGAAGATCGTGAAGTACCATTAGAAGGATAAAGTATGGTAAGTGTAAAACAAAAAAGACTGGAAGGAATTATTCGTAAGAATATTTCTGAAATTATTCAGTTTGGTGTAAAAGACCCTGATGTTGGATTTGTTACAATCACAGATGTTCAAGTTTCAAATGACCATAGTTATGCAAAAGTCTTTGTAACATTCTTAGGGCAAAATCCACGTATGCAAGCTGGGTTACGTGCGCTAAACCGTGCTGCAGGATTTATCCGTTCAGAACTTTCCAAGCGCATGACAATTCGTCGTGTACCTGAGTTAAGTTTTGTGATTGATGAAACAGAGATGAATGGTCGTCATATTGATGAAATTATTGCTCGTATTCATCAAGAAGAAAAGAAAGAATCTGTACTTGGAGCTATCAAGAAATATCAGGCAGAAGATAAGGAAAAACCTAAAGAAAGTAAAGAAAAGCCAAAAGAAACGGAGAGATAAATGTATGGTCGGTGTGGTCTTAGGACTG
>CALISH010000045.1 GCA_938041275.1 uncultured Solobacterium sp. | reverse complement strand
TAGACTTTATTGGAATCATACATGTATTCACTTTCCATGGAGTGTTATTTGACAACTATTCACTAGCAACATCCATGCATGAATCAAGGAGTCTATTTTTTAAGAACTGGAAGAAAATTGTTTGGGCATACCTAAAGTTCTTCGCTATGTTCGTATTGATACTTGGAGTAGGTGTTATAAGTATCGTTGTTATACCGTACTATGTGTCACATTTGATTATGCAAGCAAGATTCTGGTATCACTATCTGATCATCATGGTAGTGATTATGGGATTGATATTCATCTTCTTATTTACAATGATATTTATTCAGGCACAAGCGATGTGCCTGACACGTGTGTATGATGAATGTACACTCGCAGGATATCAAGAAGCACAGTTTAAAATACCTGTTCTTTTCCAGAAGAGTTTCCGTGTTGTCGTATCCATAAGCCTTTTGGCATCGCTCATACTTGGGTATGGTGGTGCGATGACGTTTGATGACTTATTTCCTAAGGAATATACCACTGAGGTGATTGCGCACCGTGGTGGTGGAGACTTGTCGACGGAGAATACTGTGGAGTCTATTCGTGCTGCGATTGAGGCTGGTGCCACTGCATCTGAAATTGATGTTCAAAGAACTTCAGATGGTCACTACGTTATCTTTCATGATAATACGTTGAAACGTTTATGTAATGATCCACGTACAATTCAAGAACTAACTTTAGAAGAGATCAAGAAGCTTAGAATCACTGCAGTTGATGGTCATCAGGTAAGAATCGCTACATTAGAAGAGATTCTAAATACTGCGAAAGATGAAATAAATCTCTATATTGAATTAAAGGGTAAAAGTGCAGGTATGCAGATGGCGAATGATGTCTATCAGATGCTCGTAGAAAGAAATATGGTGGACCAAGTACGTATTATCAGTTTAAATGCGAATCTAATTACACAAGTTGAAAAGACCTATCCTGATGTTGAGACGGAGTATCTTTGTTATATCGCTTATGGTCAGCTTGAATCGATGGAAGTCGATGCGATAGGTTTAGAAGAAGAACTAGCGACCACAAAGAGAATCGACAACTTACATGATGCAGGTAAGAAGGTAGATGTATGGACTGCAAATTCCTTTGGGTCTATCATACGCTTTATGGTTTCAAATGTAGATGGTATTATTACAGACAGTGTACAATTAGCAATCAGTATTAAGGATGGTAAGAGTGATTCACCTGATTTTACAAGGCTATTACGAATCTTCTTTCCTCAGTTCTAATTATGCATGCATGTTTCTTGCGGGAACTAGCATAAAGAATTTAGAATGTATTAATTTTCTTGGTATCGACAATGATGTATAATAAAACCACTGTAAAGATGAGAGTATTATTTCATACTTTATAGTGGTTTTAATACTATTAAAAGGGGAATATATGAAAAACTTGATTCATAACTTAACAAAAGAGAAAACACTAATTCATAAAGTATTTCTTGCATTATTATGCAGTCAGCTAGTCATTATTTTAGCGACGTTCTTTAAAGTTGCGATGTTACCTAGCTTTGGTAAATTAAATTTATATGCACTAGATAGTGTAGCGGTATTATTTTTGATTTCATCAGTAATCGAAATAGTATTTACATTAAAGAAGAATGAAAAAGTGTTTATTCCATTAAGAGTTGTTAACTTATTATGGTTATTTAGTATGATTGGAAATCTCACAAAACAGATTGAAAATCTACAGATGACAGAGTCTGCTTTGGATTTTGGGGCAGGTGTTGTAGAAAATCTTTATTCATGGTTAACATTTGGTATTGTTGATTTCTCAATTCCTAGATCTGGGTATTCTTCATTACTTGGAACTGTGAATGTAATTCGTATTGTAGCGGATATCAGTTTGGTTCTTCTACTTGTATATTTATATTTTAGATTTATCAAAAAGGATGAATTTGATACAACACCATGTCTTGAAGTTAGATTTATTTCCGAATTGCAGACTGCGTATCATCTAGATCAAATTGTAACGATTGCGAGTATTGCATTAATTGTTTCACCATTCTTACGTTTTATGAGTAATGGTCCTATTGTGGTTACTGCATTTGGTAGAAAACCATTCTTTGCGCTAGCAACAGTAGTACTTGGAGTAGTTGTGATTCATGGAGTTTTATCAAAGGACGCAAAGGTATTAGGAAAATCAATTCTTGCGACACTGATTACTTTTATCCTCTGGAATCCAATCTATGTAATGCCTCAAGGACGCTTTGGTTTAGGCTATATTCTATATCTAGCTGGTGTAATTACTCTTGGTGTTATCTATATAAAGAGACAAGAAGTAAGAACAGTCGGTATAGAAGCACAACCTACAAAAACAGAAGAAACCAAGAATGAGAAACCTGTAGTAGAAGATCAGCCTGCTAAGGAAGAACAGGTTGTCCCTCAAGAAGAGTCAAAGCTAGAAGATGAGAATTCAAAGAAGGAATAAAGTGATATTGGACATCAATATCAACCGATGTTATAATACTGTGGCAAGCGAAAGGAGCTTTTTAGATGCTTAACGCTATATTAATGGTTGTATCGGCTTTGCTGATTATTTTATCACTATTACAGGGTGGAAAATCTGACGGTATTTCTAGTGCATTTACTGGAAATGGCGGATTAAATCTATTTGCCAACACAAAGGAAAGAGGATCTGAAAAGGTCATTTCTAATCTAACGTTGGTACTTGGAATTGCATTTTTTGCTTTAGTTATCGCGATAAGAGTGATTAAGTAACCGGTGAAAGCCGGTTTTTTCTTACGAAGAAACATTGAATATTATCAGATATTGCTTATTACAAAGATGCAGAATAGATACAGCTAAAGACAGGTTGTAACAGAAAGAAGAATTATGGAGAATTTAAAAGAGAGAATATTAGAATATATTGAAAATCATCCAAAAAAGAATCGTAGAGTGGACGATATTTTAAGTGCACTTGGGATGACTTCCTCATCGGATTTCGTGAAAGTAAGCCAAGCATTATCTGAATTAGAACGTGAATTACTATTATTTAGAGCAGATGATAACCAATATTTAACACAAAAGCAGGCTGGAGTCATGACGGGTAGAATTTCTATCAATCGGTCTGGTCTTGGTTTTGTAGACCGTGAAGATAAGGAGTCAATTAAGATTGATCCTACTGATCAAAATACTGCACTAGATGGAGATACTGTTCTTGTTCGCTGCAAGCCTTGGGAAACCTATGGTGAAGTATTACGAGTAATTACACGTGCAAAGGATTTTATGATTGGTACGTTTTTGTCACGTGGGAAAAGACTAAAGTTTATTCCTGATGATGAAAAGCTACAGGATAAATTAATCACAGTAAAATATGACCAAGGTTTTCTTCCTGTTGAGGGAATGAAGGTTCTTTGTCGTATACAGAAGTATGGAACAGCAATTGTTGTATATGTTGAACGTGTAATTGGTTACAAGGATGATCCAGGAGTAGATATTCTTGCGATACTTCTTGACCATGATATTGATCCACAATTCCCTGAAGCTGTTATGGAAGAGGTTAAAACAATTCCCCAGGAAATTCAGGAAAGTGATAAGAAAGACCGCATTGATTTAACTAGTGAAGCAATCGTTACCATTGATGGCGATGACTCGAAAGACTTTGATGATGCAGTGGGTGTTACACCCGTTGAAAATGGTTGGGTGTTAAAGGTTTCCATTGCAGATGTATCGCATTACGTAACAGAAGATAGTGCTTTGGATCAGGAAGCTCTTGCACGCGGTTGTTCTACATACGTGACAGACAGGGTTGTACCAATGTTACCACATGAGTTAAGTAATGGTATCTGTTCTTTAAATCCATATGTAGAAAGATTAACAATCACATGCCAGATGAATGTTAATCACGGTGGTAAGATTGAGGAATACTCCATTTATCCAAGTGTTATCTGCTCTACAGAACGTATGACATATGCAAATGTAAATAAGATTCTAGATGGTGATGAAAAACTACAAGAAGCGTATAAGCATTTAGGCAATCTCTTTTTTGATTTAAGAGATTGTGCTGATGCAATTCGTATAAATCGTACAGCAAAGGGTGCTATCGACTTTGATGGCACAGAGACAATAGTGGAAGTGGATGAGAATGGGCATCCAATTGATGTACATGCACGTATGAGTGGTCATGCGGAAAGAATGATTGAAGACTGCATGATTGCGGCTAATGTATCTGTAGCCAACTATATGAAGTGGTTGGATGTACCATCCATTTATCGTATTCATGAGTCACCAACCGCAAAGAAGATGAAAGAATTTGTACGTATCTCCGAGGGTATGGGACACAAGTTGGTTTTAGGTAAAACAGCGATTTATCCAAATGAATTGCAGAGATATTTAGCATCTGTACATGATATTCCAGAATATCCAGTACTAAGTACAATGTTATTGAGATGTATGCAGAAAGCGCGATATGATGCTTCTTGTATTGGACACTTTGGTCTAGCAGAAGATGAATATTTACACTTTACTTCTCCGATTCGTCGTTATCCAGACTTGGTCGTACATCGTATGTTACGTAAGTATTGCTTCCAAGCGAACGATAACTTAGAGCAACGCACAATTGATCTAGAGAAATGCAAGGCACAAGCTGAACATGCAAGCATTCGCGAAAGAAATAGTCAAGATGCTGAATATGCATGTGAAGATATGAAGATTGCGGAATACATGCATGAAAGAATTGGTAAGACTTATTCTGGTATTATTTCAAGCATTACAAGCTTTGGTATGTATGTGAAACTTGAAAACACAGTAGAAGGTATGATTCGTGTTGCGGATTTAGATGATGACTATTATGAGTTTAATAAAAATCGTTTTGAACTTGTAGGTCAAAGACGTAAGAAGACATATCGTATTGGCATGCCTATTAAGATAACAGTTGTTGATGCGAATAAAGATGCAGGTACTGTAGACTTTGCGATTGCAAAGAAGCCATCAAGATTCTCTTTAGGACGTGATCGTCTTTCAAATGATCGTCGTTCTTCACAAACACGTAAGTCAAGAGAAGATAGGAAATTCGGTGACAAGAAGGATAAAAAACCATTCTCACCCAAAAAACGCGGTAAATTTGATGGTTCAAAACCATCGCATATAAAACAGAGTGATAAGAAATCATTCTTTAAAGGAAAATCAACCGGAAGGAAGACGACGCATGGTAGAAAAGACGCATGAAAAAACAGTAGCTCTAAATAGACGTGCTTCACATGACTACTTCCTTGAGGAGAAGTTTGAGTGTGGTATTGTTTTGACAGGCACTGAAATTAAATCAGTTAGACAAGGAAAGATTCAATTTCAAGATTCCTATATCTCCATTTATCGTGGAGAAGCTTGGATTAAAGGAATGCACATCTCTCCATATAAGTACGGGAATATCTTCAATGTAGATGAAACACGTGATCGAAAGCTACTGTTACATAAACTAGAGATATTCCGTTTACATCAGAAAGTAAAGTTAAAGGGCTATACATTGATTCCTGTGCGCATGTACTTGAAGGATGGAAGAGCCAAACTTGAAATTGCACTGGCAAAGGGTAAAGATCTCTATGACAAGCGTGAAACAGAGAAGTTACGCGATGCGAAACGTGCAATGGAGAAGGCACTAAAGTTTCATTAAATATAAACCTAAAAGTATCGAAATCATTACATGGTGGTTTCGATGCTTTTAATGAAAAACATGTATTTCGTTGGTGCTAAAATGGTACTGCGATATACTTGCAATGAAACGCTTAGCGTGTTATATTCCAATTGCGTTACAAACTATGGGGCTGTCATGGTTTCGACAGGTTTATGTTTGATTTGTGCGGCAGTGGAGTTGTGACCTAATCACTAAATAAATTTAAACGCAAATAGAACAAATAGTTTCGCTTTTGCTGCCTAAGAACGCTAGATGCGTTGCAGCAACCCGGTCAATGCTTTAGCCATTCTGTATTGATTGCGTAAATAAATGGATACGGTGAACCTAATGCCTGTAGGGCGAACCCGACAATTTACAGGTAAATTCAATAACTTGTTCGCTCACTGTCGTGGTTATTGTCTTACTTTACAGTGAGATAAACTGTAGATGCACAAATGTGGGACTATTCTTGGACAGGAGTTCGACTCTCCTCAGCTCCACTGAATGATAAAAACGACTTTCTTGAAGTCGTTTTTATTTAGATAGACTGCAAATCATTTCTGAATTTTCAGTTGCGTTTTAGCTAAGATTTGATACTGAAAAGGATATAAATATAGAAGGTATATTGCAGTATATACACATAATACATAAGAATCAAAAACTTTTACTGACGCTCAATTTTTCAATGTATAGAATATGTTGTTAGTTATGACAAACTGTGCTATTCTGAGAATGAAAAGAGATGCTCCAGTAGAAGGAGATAAAAAATTATTGGGGCACGGAGAGACTTTCTGTGGTCCATTTTTTGGAATATAGGAACGTAATTGTTACGAGAATATTTGAGTATAACTGTTTTTGAAGGAGGGGAGAATAAAATGCTAAATCAGAAAGAGAAGATGAAAATCATACGAAAATCTCAAAAGATAATGGAACATGCATGCAGGAATTTAATTACTCGTCGTTATGGTGCCAATAAAACTGATTTTTATTGGCATAAGACGAAAGAGAGATATTGTCAGATTTTAGATGAATTGCCAGATATTGGTGGCGAAGCTAATGTACTGAGTCATAATTTATATAAGTCAGCGTGGATTTTTGCACTCTATGATGTGGTAGGAAGAAACTTAACAAAGGAAGAGATTGATACTGTAATTCATGAGGTTATGGAGGATGGTTTGAATATCTTACAGAAGATTCCTGGTAGGTTTTTGATGAAAAGAAAAGTTTTACGAAGTCTTTTGATAAGACGCATAGAAAATTACCAGAAAAAACTAGAACCGCATCTCCATAAAGATTGGCATAATACATGGGGTATGGAAGTACAACATGATATCAATGATGGTATTCATTTCGTACTAAGAGGATGTCCAATTAAAGATTACTGCGAGAAACATGGAATCATGGAGATTTTGCCATATCTTTGTAATATGGATCATCTTATGATACAAGCATTACAATTATATCTAATACGACCAAAGACATGTTCAAATGGTGATGAGATATGTGAGTATACGATCGTGGCAGATGACAGTCCACTAGCGAAAATAAATCCTATCGTAGTAACGGACAGTGGGTTGATGTTGACGAAGAAGGAAAAAAATCATGCGATTTCAGGAATACGGGAATAGAGAGAATCCAACGCTTGTAATGTTGCAGCCGATGCTAATGAATCCAAGTGCTTTCAATTTTGTAATTCCGCAGTGTAGCAAGAATTATCATGTCGTTGTTCCTACCATGCCTGGACATGATCCTCAGGAGCCAAATGAACAATATACTTCGATTGAGGAAATTGCTTCTTGCGTTGAAAACTGGGTACAGGAACATTGTGGTGGACATGTAAAATGCATCTATGGCTGTTCAATGGGTGGTGCAGTCACTATTCGTCTTCTATCTGATAGAAACATCACGGCTGATACCTACGTAATAGATGGAGGAATCACACCGTATCAACTATGGAAACCACTTAGATATCTGATATGTTTGCGTGATTTTATGATGATTTGGCTAGTGAAACATATGAGTGTAAAAGTTTTACGGAAGATGATGAATTCAAACAAGTATTCCGAGAAAGATGTCATTTATGTAAGGGATTGTCTGCATAGCTTGCATAATCGAACCATATGGCGAGGATTCTACTCTACAAATAATTACGATGTTGCACTTCCTTTGTTGAAGCCTGTTGGAAAAGTTTTTTACTGGTATGGAGCAGAAGAGAGGAAAGATCGTAGTTGGGATCTTGCCTATATTAGAAAAAATCTTCCTTGGGCGAAGATACAGGAAAACATCGGTATGGGACATGCAGAATCCTTTACGGTTTATCCAGAAATTTTCTGCAAAATGCTTGCTAAAAATATCTGCTGAATGAAGGATTGGAATTTTGCTATATGTTTAGATATTTATTTATGAAAGGAGAATAATCGTGGAAGTAGATTATAAGAACTGGGTACCGAAAGGACTGATTTTTGCGGTAGCAGCGGCATTAGTGGTTATGGCAACGATTGGTATTATAATTAAATATATTTTCGTGCGGATCATTGTAGGTATATTGTGTGTTGGCTTATTCGGTGTATTGTTGTGGTTGGTTGCCATGTATAAAGCATTTGACTATCGTGGCAAAAGGCAGATGTCTCGTCAAATCATTGCGGGAATTGCGGAATATGTAAAAGTGCCTGCTGGAGGGTCTTGTCTTGATGTCGGCTGTGGAAGTGGTGCATTAACAATTGCTTGTGCAAAGAGAAATTCAGATGCGGTGATTACTGGGATTGATCCTTGGGGCAAGGAATATGCTTCGTTCAACCAAAATCTTTGTGAAAGAAATGCAATGGCAGAAGGTGTGGAAAATACTCGTTTTATACATGGTGATGCTGTTTCACTAAACTTCCCGGATGAAAGCTTTGATGCAGTTACCAGCAATTATGTTTATCACAATATACCTTCAAAGAATCGACAGGAGATTCTTCTAGAAACATTGCGTGTTTTGAAGAAGGGCGGTTCTTTTGCTATTCATGACATCTTTTCCGTATCAAGGTATGGTGATATGAACATTTTTGTGGAGAGACTCAAAAGTATGGGCTATCACAATGTGGAGCTAATTCCCACGACAGAAGGATTGTTTATGTCACACTGGGAGTCTCTATGGATGCAGCTTAGTGGGTCTGCTCTTTTAGTTGGGGAAAAATAAGGAAGCATGTGAAGATAGGAATGATCTTTATCCTAATATTTTTTAATAATTGGAAAGGTCAAAGGAGATGAGGCTGATAGAGGCATAGATTGGGTTCTTATGAAAGAATTTATCGAAACTATCGGCATATATCAGTTCTATTTCAGAGTAAAGTTTACAATCAAAGCGCAAAGCTGCGCATTGAATAAACTGACTGTGTGCACTTCTGGGACATTGAGGCCTAAAGCTAGTTATCTGCACTGGTCACACAGGATGGACAGATGATTTTGAATTTGCCTTTCGTCATATTGACAGGGTTTGTAATGCATGGAAGAAAACACAAAAGCCGATAAATCCGCATGCACCTTTCGACGGCTACGACGAGGCAAACAATACAGAAGAACAGGCAAGATCTATGTGCTTACCGAAAGCATATCAGGCTTGAATAAAAGAGGTGGAAATATATGAAGGTTCTAGTATATGGTATTGGTGTCATTGGATCTTTGACTGTACACGAACTTTGTAAAGCAGGTAATGATGTTACCGTTGTTTCAAGAGGCTGCTGGAAAGAAGTGTTGGAACGTCAAGGATTGCAAATTCATTCAGGAAAAAATAAGTGGATTGATTATCCAAAGGTATTATCTAAATATGATGGCCAAGTGTATGATGTGGTATTTTCCATCATGCAGAATCAACAGCAGGCGAATATTCTAGATACATTAGCAGAAATTCAAGCAAAATATATTGTGTTAGTTGGAAATAATTTGCAAAGTACTGAAATGCAACGTCGACTCGAAGAAAAAGGAAAACATCCGAATGATATTTTATTTGCTTTTCAAGCCAGTGCTGGATTACGACATGAAAATTACACGGAAGTTGTAAGTTTTAATCAAACGGAATTTACAATAGGACATTTAAAAAATGAATTATGTTTTGAAGAGCAGACCTTCTTTCAAAAGCTTTTCTGTGGTTCTAATATGAAGCTTTGCTTTATGGATGATATGGAGAGTTGGCTATTTTGTCATGTGGCTTTCATTCTGCCAGCGGTATATCTTTCCTATGGTCATCACTGCAATCTTAGAACTGTCACAATGAAAGATATAACAATGTATGTGCAAGCGACAAAAGAAGCTTATGCTTTTCTCAAATCAATTGGTATGCAGATTCGTCCCAAAAATGATGATAAGAACTTGGTAGGAATTCGTGGTATTCTTTTAAAACTTATTCTGTGGTCTATCGCGAAGACAAAGCTAGGGGCATTGATTGCGAGTGATCATTGTCGGAATGCCGTAGCTGAAATGCAGCATCTAGATGATAGTTTCAATGCGTTGCGAAACAAAAATCCACATTTAGAAATGCAAAATTTTGATGAACTTAGGAGCAAAATGCCGACATGGGATAGGCTATATCAAGAGTACAAAAAGGAATGAATTTAAATCGTCTGAATTTGAAGAGAAATTGATTGGCGGTGTGCTTATACATCGTCTTTTCATATGTTAGAACAAGGATAGAAATAACATTGGTGTATTTAAAACAGAAGTTCATGTATTTGGTTTTATGCAATAAAATAGAGATAAATATTAGGTTTTCTTTATGGTATGTACTTATTGTAAATGAATCTTGACGAGAAGGTTAGTATATGCTAACTTATTAAAGCAATTGTTTTGTTTAGAATAAGGCAGGTAAAATGAAAATGGTAAAAAACGGTATTCGTAAGATTTTAATTGCATTTATTATAGTCGTAGTATCTTTTCAAAGTAGCTTTGTTGGAAAGGCTGCAGAGGAACCTACGATTATAGATAGTGGATATTCGATTTTGAGAAATACACTCAAATTAAATGATGCGGGATATATGAGCGATATCATAGGTGTTTCTGTTAATGATAAGGAATACACAAAAGTTGATAAGAAATCCGATTTGATAGCTTCGGAAAAATATGCATTACTAGAGGATGGTAATATTGGCATCTCATCGTTAAAAGAAAATGATGTTGTTACGATTCATTTTAGTTCCGGAGATTTAAAAGTTACAATTAAAAATCCTCAGAGTTTCTTTGGTATTTATGATAAGAGCAGTGTGATATTTACAAAGAAAAACCAAGAGACTCCAAAGGAAAATACTCCAGAAGAGGAAAAGCCTCAGCCTGAAACAACTCCGAAACCAGAAGATAATAAAGTTGATTTGAAGTTGAAGGATGCATATTTCTTGGGACAGTTTGAGGTACAGATAGAACCACAAGAATATGTAAATGATATTACAAAGCTTCAAATTGATGGTGTTGATCAGCAAGAAAAAGAGAACAAATACCAAGCATTTAATGGCGGTTTCTACTTGGATAAAACAAATTATAAAATCATTATGAATGAACCAAATGATGGTGCTAAGTTATCGCTAACGATGAAGGATGGTAAGGTATATCAGTACCAATATAATAAGTCCACAAATAAAGTTGGGGAAAGACTTGTTTTACAAAATGAGAATTCAACAAAACCGGTAGAAACTCCAACTCCAACACCAGATACAAAGAAGCAACCAGAGGAAAATTCACAGGTTGTGAAATTGACAGATGTAAGCTCCTTTGGGGATTATAAGATTAGTGTTGAACCAAAGGAAGTAATCAATCAAATCACAAAGATTCAAATCAACCATGCAGTACAAGAAGAAAAAACGAGTAAGTGGTTAGCATTTAACGGTGGTTACTATTTGGATAAAAATAATCATACAATTATCATGAATGAGCCAGGGGATGATGCACTAGTATCAGTTACATTAAAGAATGGTAAAGTATATCATTTTAAATATGTAAAATCCAACAAGGCAGGTACACGTTTTGTGGCGCAGAAAGATGAAGAGGTTAACTCTACAAAGATTCTCAAGGTTAGAATCATTGGTTCGTTTGAAGGTGCTATTCAAGGACAAAAGAAGTACGATGCAATCTCAGGTGCAAGTACATCTACAAGCGTAAATAAGAATAGTAACGTACAAGTACAGGCGGCTGAAGTAGAAAGCGAAGATGCTGTCGTGCCAGAAAGTGCTTGGAAGCCATTAAGCCAGATGAAGAATTTATATGCAGATCGTAAGCAATTTACGATTGAACTTTCACCGGAATCTGGTATGAAAGCAGTATATAACGTATATGATAGTTCAATCACACTATCTGGAACGCCAAATAAGATTGGAAAATATCCTGTTAAGGTAAATGTGAAAGATGCTGCAGGAAGAACAGCCAGTTCAAATGTTTTATATTTCCAAGTATATGGTACAAATGAGAAATTGGAAGATCATCTCAAAGTGGAAAATGCACGAAAGATGAAAGATGGAAAATATATATGGGATATGAATCCATGGGTGATTACAGAATTTACACACGATGCATCTCAGACCGTGACGGTGCCAAAAGACATCAAAGCATGGTATGGATCAAATACGACAGGTGTATATGGAAAACTAGGACAAGCAATTGAGCAAGGTGGTCAAATCAAGCATACTCTTGTGATTCCATCAGGTGCTAATCTTACAATGGTTAATATGATTGTGAATAGTAGTGTACGTATTGTTGTTGAAGATGGCGCAAAGTTAAATCTAAAAGATACTTCTATTTATGGAGAAATCGTTATAAAGAAGGGTGGTACCTTTAAGATGAACCATGAAGTTGACCATTTAGGGAATGCGAAGTTCCTCACTGGTGCTATGATTAACGGACAGTTGATTTTAGAGGATGGTGCAACCCTTGAAGATTCTAAAATTTATTCTAATGCAAACTTCTTAACAGATGGTAATAAAGCTAAGAAAATTGACACTCCAGTTGTTGTTGCCAAAGGGAATGTTACGATAAAGGGTCAAGTTTATATTCGTGGAGATGAATCTGCTACGGGTGAATATAACGGTAAGAAGGTTGGTGGACAACCTGCCTTACGCATTGAAAATGGCACTGTTAATGTAACAGAAAATTCTACACTAGGTGTATATGGTGGTGGTCGTTTTGCAACGACATCTATTGGTGGTAATGCTCTAGAACTTTCCAATGGTGAAGTGACAGGAAAAGGAAAACTTGTTGCTATTGGTGGTGCTTCAACATGGGGACATGCTGGTAACGCTGTCGTGGGTACCGGAAAGATTACAGTTAAGTATGCAATCTTGAATGGAGGCAATGCATATGGAAAGGGTTCAACACCAGGTAAATCACATGAAAAAGGTGTTGAGCTATTTGATACAACGATTGGTAAGGCAACAGATGGAAAGGTTCTAACAGTTTCAAGTGAAAATGATCAACCTTTGTATTGGAAGAGTATTACAGATGAAGTACCTTCTGCGGATGCGTACTTTGGTACAGAGAAAATTTCTGGCAATAAAAAGCCTGAAACAGAGAAACCGATGAATCCAAGCAAGCCCGAGAAAAAGCCAGCTATTCTTCATATTAATTCTGTGGAAGCAAGCTTAGAATTAAATAATGTAGAGAAGTACGAAGCATATGATATTTACTTTGCAGATGAAGCTGGAAATGAAATTACAGTAGATGAAAAGAAGCAGGTACGTGTGAGTTTGAAGACAATGTCTTCGGAAGGTGTTGAAATTTATCACCGTAAGCATGATGGTTCTTTGGAAAAAATTGATGTAGAAAGTACGGATGGAAATGAGATTACATTCTCCCATGACAAGTTCTCGGTATATTATTTTGTGAAAATGAAGTCGGCACAAATTCCTTCTACGCAATCACAACAAGTGTCACACGGACAAGTAAGTTCTGTAAAAACATCGGATTCTACATCTATAACATCCTTTGCGTTGTTATTTGTGGCAGGTCTTGCAATGACACTCTATTTGTTCAAAACACGTTTACAAAAACACTAAAAATAAATGAAAAGCTCAACCAAGATATACTCAATTGAGCTTTTTTTATTAGGAAGATATGTTTCATATGATTTCTTTTATGTTTTGGTGTTACTATATTTCTATGGAAAAGGGGGTTAATATGTTAAAACAAATTAAATGGAGATCTATTTTAGTCGGAATTGGATATATTATTGCTGGATTGTTGCTGATTGTTTATCCAGAGAGTAGCCGCAATCTTATTGCATATGTATTAGGAATTGCTCTTGTGGTATACGGTATCGTATCTTTAACAACATATTTTGTAATTAACGTAAAGGATAGTTTACGCCGTAATGAATTTTCAATTGGAATTATGGCAATTACAGCTGGTCTTATCATTATTTTTAAACAGCAGATTTTGCTGGATATTATACCGGTACTATTAGGGCTTTTGATTATCGCAGATGGAATTGGTAAATTGCAAAATGCAGTTGTTGCAAAACGTATTGGTTCTTCGCAATATTTTACGTATATTGTTTTATCCGCAGTATCTATTGTTTTAGGCTTTGTTGTTATGTTCTTCTTAACAGGGGTACAATTACAAAAAACTTTATTTGTCGTGATTGGTATTAGTTTGGTTTATTGTGGTATTTCAGATATTTTTGTAATCTTATTTATTGCAGATAAATTTCATAAGTTTTTGAAGAGCTTTGAAATAAATGGAAGAGTAATCGAAGCTGAAGTGGAAGAAAAACCAGTAGAAGAAACTGTCAAATCAAATACGGAAGAAGAGAAGTCGGAATAGCCTGACTTCTCATTTTCAATACAATCACTTAAAATAGAGACATGGAGGAAGTTTTTAATGTTTAATGACTGGTTTAAAATTGGTCCTGTAACTGTACATGGATATGGATTCATGATTGCAGTTGGTATCTTGTTTGCGTTTTGGTTATCAGAACGTCTAGCAAAGAAACAAGGACTAGAATATGAAAAGATTGATGGAATGATTTTCTTTATTATCATCTTTGGATTCATTGGAGCGAAGTTACTCTATATCTTTACAGTATGGGATTCATTCGTACAGAATCCTGTAGTGATTTTGAGTAATGAAGGATTTGTGGTCTATGGTGGAATCATCGCTGGTATTATTGCGGCGTGGATCTACTGTAAGTGGAAGAAGTGGGACTTCATGAAGTACGCAAATGTACTAATGCCTGCTGTTTCACTAGGACAAGGCTTTGGACGAATTGGATGTTTCTTTGCTGGATGCTGTTATGGTATTCGAACAACAGCTTGGTATGGTGTAGAATTCCCGGCAGAATCTTTAGGCCCTGGTGCTGGTATCAAGGTTATTCCTACAGAGTTAATTTCTTCTGCAGGTAACTTCTTAATCTTTGCCTTCTTACTAAGAAACTTATTAAAAGGTAAGCACCCTGAAGATACAGCAGCGTGGTATTTAGTCCTATATGGATTAGGTAGATTCTTAGTAGAGTTCTTACGTGGTGATTTAATCCGTGGGCAAATTTGGATATTCTCCACATCACAGTTTATTTCTATCTTTGTATTCTTAGCAGGAGCGTTTTTGCTATGGTATAGACAAAATCATTCAGATTTGAAAAAGGAGGTAGCCGCATGAGAATCGGTATTGCAAATGACCACGCATCCGTAGAGATGAAGAAAGAACTTGTTGCGTATCTTGAATCACAAGGACATGAAGTTGTTAACTACGGTACAGATTTATCGGAAAGTACAGATTATCCTATCTGGGGTGAAAAGGTATCGATGGCTGTTGTGAATGGTGAAGTAGAACGCGGTATCGCAATCTGTGGAACTGGTGTCGGAATTGGTATTGCATGTAATAAAGTGAAGGGCATTCGTGCATGTATCTGCTCTGAACCATATAGTGCTAGATATTCAAGATTACATAACAATGCAAATATCATCGCTTTTGGTTCAAGAGTGATTGGAATCGAAACGGCGAAGATGCTTGTAGATGAATTCATGAATACTGAATTTGAAGGTGGTCGCCATGAACGCAGAGTAAACATGGTAATGGACATCGAAGCGAGAAACTTTTAACCGGTGAATACCGGTTTTTCTTTTGGCAAAAAGAAAAACCTTCACGAATGTGAAGGCTATTGTACTACTGGTAATTCAAAGTCTTCTTTCTTTTCAAGAATCTCCATGAATTCTTCACCAGTAATTGTTTCTTTTTGATATAAGAACTGTGCAATGCGATCAAGGTCTGCTTTATGTTTCGTTAATAGTTGTTTTGCTTTGTCGTGTTGTTGTTTCACGAGAGCTACAACCTTTTGATCGATTGTTGAAGCTGTACCATCTGAACATGCAAGTGACGCATCACCACCAAGGTACTTGTTATTTACAGTCTCCATTGCGACCATATCGAATTCATCACTCATACCGTAACGTGTAATCATGGCACGAGCAATCTTCGTTGCCTGTTCGATATCGTTAGAAGCACCTGTAGTAACTTGACCAAACTCAACTTCTTCCGCTGCACGGCCACCTGTAAGTGTCGCAATACGATTTTCTAATTCAGACTTCGTGTAAAGAGGATGGTTACCTTCTTCTACCTGCATTGTATAGCCTAGAGCACCACTTGTACGTGGGATGATTGTAATCTTCTGTACAGGTGCACTATGTGTTTGTAGTGCCGCAACTAATGCATGTCCAACTTCGTGATATGCAACAACTAGTTTTTCTTTATCCGTTAGAATTGCATTCTTCTTTTGGTATCCTGCAATAACGACTTCAATACTTTCTTCTAAGTCTTTCTGACTAACTGCATTTCTCTTTTCACGTACAGCACGTAAAGCAGCTTCGTTGATGATATTTGCAAGCTCTGCACCAGAGGCACCAGAAGCCATGCGTGCAACTACATTGTAATCAATGCCTGGTTCAGTCTTAACTTTCTTTGCGTGTACCTTTAAGATATCTTCACGACCTTGAAGGTCAGGTAACTCAACTGGAACACGACGGTCAAATCTTCCTGGACGTAGTAGAGCAGGGTCTAGATTTTCAGGACGGTTTGTAGCTGCTAGTACGACAATACCGTTATTACCTTCAAATCCATCCATTTCTGTGAGTAACTGGTTTAATGTTTGTTCGCGTTCATCATTACCACCAAAGTTACCTGCATTACGCTTACCACCAATCGCATCGATTTCATCGATGAATACAATACATGGTGCTTTTTCTTTTGCGTCCTTGAATAAACTACGAACTTTGGAAGCACCCATACCTACAAACATCTCTACAAACTCTGAACCAGAGATAGAGAAGAATGGTACGTTTGATTCACCCGCGACTGCCTTTGCAAGCATGGTCTTACCTGTTCCTGGAGGACCAACTAAGAGAATACCCTTTGGCATTGTCGCACCAATGGATTTAAACTGATTTGGATCATGTAGATAGTTTACAATTTCCTGCAGATTCTCTTTGGCTTCATCCTCACCAGCAACATCGTGGAAACGAATCGTTGTCTTATCCTTATCGTAAACACGTGCATTTGATTTGCCTAGGTTGAACATTCCACCAAGGCCTCCACCTCCAAGTGGAGAATCTTTTCCACCACCTTGCATTGTACGGTTAACATAACGCATTAACATTACCGCAATGATGATTGGAAGAATCCAACCAAAGAAGATGTTCATAAATAGAGAACCCTGTTGTACACGTGTACCAGAGAACTTCACGTCATGACTTTCGAGACGATCGACTAAATCTGGGTCATTTATTTTTACAGTAGAATATACTGTATCGCCATCTTTGAGCTTGTATGTAATCTGAGAAGACTCAATCGTCACCTCATCAATTTTGTCATCGGTGGTTTGTTGAATAAATGTACTATACGGAACTTCTTCAATTTGTGCCTGCTGAAGTACAGGTCGTAAAACCAAGTTGAGTAATACTAATACAATTGCGACAAATGCATAGTAGTACACAAGAGGTTTTTTCTTCTTGTTATCATTCATATTTATAAAACTCCTTTCGGATAAAAAGATTTTAGCACATTCGAAATGAGAGTGCTAATAAAACACTATGTGATTTCGTGTGAAAATAAAGAAGAATTCCAAAAAGGATGAAAGGATAATTGTGTAGTGCTTCTTGACAATACTAGGTTTTATAATGGTAAGTTGAAAAAATGGGACATTTTTAATAAGATTTAGAATGTAGATATAGTTAACTAAAGGGGATATCATGGGGATATTTAAAGATGCTTTAAAGGGCGCAATGAAGGAAGCAGTCGTTGGTGCAACAGTTGGCACGGGATTGTCTGTTATTGGGGGAGCTTTAAGTGTAATTGAAGAAAAAACTAATAAATCACAATTAAGTAAAATGGCAAAGGAAAACGAATATTGTTTATTCGTGGATTGTGATAGAGAAATTGGGGAAGGTATTTATAGAGTTTATACAAAAAAGAAAGAGGAACTATATAGTACTTTATTGACTATAAATAAAGATGGGTATTCTTTGGCTTTTTATGATGTCCTAAAGGGAAAGATAGGTAGTATTCAGAAAAAAGTTATTGAAGACAAATCGCTGTTTAGTAAAAAAGAATTTGTAAAATATTCATTTAATTTAGGTGATTCTTTTGGAGATATCATTATTACTACAGAAGGCAATAAACGAGTATATAAAACAAGTTTTAATTCATGGATAGCAATGGGTGATTTCAATTTAGGGAAATATAGAATTATTGATACATCTTCTGGAAAAACAATTGGATCTGTTATAAATACAACTTATAAATCTAAGAGATACGGTGTAGTTTGCGAAGATGATGATAACAAATCGGTTCTTGTATTCTTAACTATTTTTATCGATCATTTTAATAAGTATCACCAATAATCTAAATCTTGAGCGAGTGATTAATGTGAATGTTTCTCATGTATTAGCAATCTGAATACAGAAAAATCATGATTAGTATATATAAACGAGTAGGATAAAATGAAAACAATATATTTAATGAGACACTCAATTCCTGAAAAGATTAACTTAGAAACATCATTAATCCCCCTTTCGACTGAAGGTTTGAAACTTGCAGGATCTAAGCGAGCATTGTTTTTAAATATAGATTATTGCTATACATCTCCATATACTAGAGCAGTAGAAACTGCAAAGCAAATAAGTAATAAAATTGAGATTTTATATGATTTGCATGAGCGAATTATTGGGGAAGCTTAGTAAACGCTAAATAGGTAGTACCTGTATATCAATCTTAAACCATGTCATAATCAC
>CALISH010000044.1 GCA_938041275.1 uncultured Solobacterium sp. | reverse complement strand
CTCACTATTTTTTTAAAATTTCACTTGATTTTCTTATAGTTAAATACCTCTATCACTTCTGATTTACTGCAATGGATATGTATAATATTTAAATATTTGATTTTCTGTTTGTCAAATCTCACTGTACATCATTCTTTCTGTGAATATGATGTAATCTAGTGAATGATAGCGAAAAAAAGGGTATAATTACAAAGGATGTAAAGGAGTACATCATGTCAGATAAGAAAGCAAAAATCCAGCAGGGAACGATTGCCCCTGTTACGAATCCAGAAGTAAAGAAAGCAATCAATGATTTAAAACAAGGAAGTACCCCTGAAAGACAAGAAGCATTATCAAATGCATTAAAGAAAGCAAGATTACTAGCACCTTGTAATTTTGATGTAGAACTAAAGCCAGATCATAATGGTGTTTTACCAACTGTAAATCCATCACAGATTAAGTTCTTCCTCATTAATACAAATGATGGGAAAGCTTTCTTCCCTGCATTTACGGATGTTGAAGAATCTACAAAATTTAAGGTGGCTGGTGAGAAGGATGATACACCAAAGAATATCGTAAGAACAATTCAAGAATACGATGCATTATTATCCGATCCAAATACAAAGATTCAAGGTGTTATCATCAACCCAGGAACAGATAATATCGTTATTCCTAAGCCACTTATTGCAATCCTTGCAGGTAGAGAAAGACCAAAGCCTGTACAACCAACAGCACCTATGAACATCACATATTCTGAACCAAATGTATATCCAACACGCTTGGTAAATGCTGTATATGACTATTGTGAAACAAATGATGTGATTAGCAGAGTTTGGTTAAAGGCAAAACTATATGGTCCAGCTATGGCATTCTTCTTAGTTGTGGAAGCTGAAAAGCCAGAACAGGATATCTTAACAAAGATTCATGATGCGGCTGTGCCATATGCAAAGGATTTACCAGTTGAAGTTGTATTCATCAACGATGAATTACGCAAGAATGTTATCAAAGAGGCGGTTGCGATGTATGACCGTAACATCAGTTTCTAATGGATATTAGAACATTGACTGCAGCAGAACTTGATGAAGCGATTAGCTTTGCGAAAGAAGTGATTCTTTCTGAGACAGATACTTCATGGAGTAAAGAAGCTGCTAAAAGTATTAGTGAATTTATGGCAGAGCGCCTAAATCAATTCATCGTTTATGGTTTATACGAAGAAGGATTAGAAAGCATCCTGGCTTATGATCCAGAAAAGATGCATATCATTCTGTTACTAACAAAACAGGACTCGCGTAAAAAGGGATATGCAACTGCACTGCTAAATCATTTGAAAGAAGAGGCAGATAAGAATCGTCTTTCAAAAATTACTGCTAACGTTGTGGATTCAGCAGCAGACTTCTATCATCACTATGGATTTGAGGATGCTGGAACATCTACAGAAGCCAGTGGAATGAACTACACGCCGATGGAATATCTTGTGGGTAGAGAATGGTTGGGTAAAACTGTAACAGTTATTATCGATCACACATACGGAAGCTTCCATCCACATATCGCTGATTTAACATATCCAGTAAATACAGGCTATGTTGAAGAACTATTCCAAAAGAGCGGAGAGTTCCAAGATGCTTATGTCATTGGCCCAAAAGAGCCTTTAGATACATTCAAGGGAGTTGTAAGTGGTATTATCTACCATAAAGATGACCATCGTTCTTATTTCATCGTCACTCGTGTTACAGAAAAAATAGATAAAAACGAAATCATTCAAGATGTTGGTTTTGAACAACAGTTCTATGAAACAAGAATCCTATGGAAATAACAAAACAACAGTTTGCAAAACATCTTCTGATTGAAGTTGTAGGGTTGATTCTTGTAGCGATAGGTGCTGCTGGTATTATGAAGGTCGCATTAGGAACAGGGGCTTATGATGCTTTAGCACTTAGTATCAGTTCAATCACCGCCATTGAAGTAGGGACAGTTGGATTAATTAGTAACTGCCTCTGTATTGCTATACAAATACTAATGTTACGAAAGAAATATCGTTTACTGTTTCTGTTACAGATACCAATATCATTCTTAATGGGAATCATAATCAACTATTTCTATTACACAGTATTTGCAGGGATGAATTCAGATTTCTATATGATACGTCTAGTTTTATTGATGGTATTTATCGTCATCTGTACTTTTGGAGATGCAATGATGACTGCGAGTGGGATGATAGGACTTGCAGTTGAAAGTACATGTGTACTTTTCGCAAAGAAATTTCAAATGGAGTTCGGCAAAGTAAGACAGCTAGCGGATGTAGTCTTTATCATATTATTATTTATTTGTTGGTTTTTCTTCCATGCATTATTCCCGATACGAGAAGGAACAATCATCCTAGCATTTACATTTGGACCGTTACTAGGATACTTCACAAAGATACTACAGCCACGGATTCATAAATGGGTATATCAAACAACGAACTAACTCAGCCAAAATTGGTTGGGTTTTTCTTTTTGTACCTATTGACGAAAATATGTTAACTGTATATATTATATATATACAGTTAGGTTGGAGGTTGATAATTATGAAACTAATTATTGACAACAGGAGTGGACAACCAATTTACGACCAAATTTATAATCAATTACGAGATCAAATTATTAATGGTACCTTAGCAGAAGATGAAAGTTTACCTTCTATTCGTACACTTGCTAAAGATCTACGTATCAGTGTCATTACCACAAAACGTTCATATGAAGAACTGGAGCGAGAAGGCTATATCTATACCATTCCAGGCAAAGGAAGTTTTGTGGCAGGAAAGAATGTCCAACTCATTCAAGAACAAAATCTTCGCATCATTGAAGAACATCTAGCAGAAATCAAAAAACTATCCGTATCTTGTAATTTATCACAAGAGGAAGTAGCCAAAATGATGAAAGTCATTTGGGATGAAAATGAATAATTGGGGGAAATCGCTATGAATGCAATTGAAGTAAAGGATATTACAAAAAAGTATGATAACTTTCGCTTGAATCATGTATCTTTACAGATTCCAGAAGGATCAATCTATGGTTTAATTGGTGAAAATGGTGCAGGTAAAACAACACTTATCAACTGTATTCTAGGGCTTGTACAACCAAACTATGGAGATGTTGTAGTATTAGGTAGTAATAATTTTATCAATGAAGTAGAACTCAAAGACCAGTTGGGTTTTGTAATCAATGATATGGGTATTCCTAATATCCTAACGGTAGATAAGATTGAAGAAGTCTTTAGTAAAATCTACAAACATTGGGATCATGAACAATTTGTGAAACTATTGAAACAGTTTGAAATTGATAAAGACGAAAAATATGAAACACTATCATTAGGTAACAAAATGCGTATCGCAATTGCGATTGCGTTAAGTCATAACGCAAAACTCTTAGTATTAGATGAACCAATGAATGCACTAGATCCAGCGATTCGTGCAGAAGTCGTAGACCTTCTCATTGAATATACACGTCAAGAAGATCATACAATTCTTATTTCTTCCCACATCGTTACAGATCTTGAAAAGATGTGTGATTACATTGGATTCATGCATGCAGGTGAGGTAATAATCAATGATGAGAAAGATAATATCTTATCTAACTATGGAATATTGAACATAGCACCAGAAGAAATCACGAATATTCCAGAAGGTGCAATTGTCGCAAAGAAAGAGACACCATACCAAGTAAAACTTTTAATTGATCGTAAACACGCACCAAATCTAGAAGGTCTTCATCCAGCTACACTAGAAGAAATCTTTGTAGGTATTGTAAAAGGTATTGTTTAAACAACATAATCATTCAACATTAGAAAGGAATTTCTAAGGATATGAAAGCACTGTTTATAGCTGAGTATGAACAAATTATTAAGGATAAGCGATATTTTGCGTATATCATATGTTTTCTAATAAGTTTTATTGGTGGAATAATTTCCTGCGTTAATCATGTCCAACCTAACAGTTACTCGCTTCTTCTGTACTCCTATGTTGTTATAAATAATTATTCTAAAAATCATTTCATAAAGTCTAATAGTATAAGACTACTGCCAATTAAACCTCAATCTTTTTTACTAATAGTTTTCTTGGAATTGTGCATCAATAATTTGGTTCTTGCCATAGGTTGGTTGATTTTCTGTGCAATGGCAGGCAATTTCTATATGCCAGAAATGTTCTGGTTAGAGCTTATTCTTGTGTTTGAATGCATGTTTATTCCAAATGCTTTCCCAAGTTATAAATGGCCCAAACAGTATCTTGAACATATTTTTATCATACTTACAGTTGCAGGAATTTATTGGATAGTTGTAATTAAGACAATGATAAATCGTGAATTGTGTTTTCTCATATTTATAGTTGCACTATTTGTAACAACCTATATCTCATCCATTCGTATACTAAAAACGAATAATAATTTTTAACAAAGTAGAATAATCTATTTTAGAAAGGGATTTCTAAGAATATGAAAGCATTATTATTACTAGAGTTTGAATCATTCATAAAAAAGAAACAGTTTATCTTTCCTCTTTTATATATTTTGTTTTCGATTTATTCGTTATTTTATATTGTGAAAGTAAAGTCAAACTATGATAACCCTCTTATGTTGATCTTCTCGATTCAGTTGATAAATGTTTTTGTTAGACATGAGCGACCGTTGAAGAAAGTTATCCGCTTGTTGCCAATTAATGCTAAAGAAAGAGTAAGTATTCTTTTTCTAGAAATATTTATGCTCAATATAATAATATTCCTTGGATTATCCATATCATATTTTCCATATAAAGAGGTGGGTACAATATTGGTTGCACTATATATTATCGTGTTTGTTGAGGCTTTAACAATTCCAGCTATTTTGCCAATCGAGATGTGGCATCGAAATTATTTTGAGCATTTGTATATGTTGCTAGTTGTGATTGGTGTTGCTGCACTTATTTATATAAAAACAAATATTAATCCTATTATTCAGTTTTTGGGATATGCAGGTGTTCTTTATACGCTAGCTTATATTTCATCCATTCGTATCTTAACTAATAAAGATTGGTAGAAGGAGGTCTTTATGCAAGGGATATATGCATTGTATCGACATCGTTTATTTAACTTCAAAAATATCGCAATAAATATTGTTATATTTCTTATATACATTTCATTTATGCAGATACCGATATATTCTTTTCAAGAAATACTTGGAATTATTTTCTTCTTCATTTTTCAAGTACAACTCATTGCTGTTTTGATTGATGAAAACTGGAATCCAATCTTACAAATACTTCCGGTTCGTAAGAAAGATTACTTCAATGCATATATGAAAATAACTTTTGTGTTATACGTTCTATATGTGTTGTGTGCGATTTGGTTTCATACTTTGATTTCAAAACTAAGTTTACTATTTGTAGTGGCTCCAATTGGTTGTTTGTATTACTGTTTACGAAATTTCAATATGATGACCACAGTGAAGTCAAATCGAATGATGATTCGATATATTCTGTTTGTGATTGCTGCACTTGTGTTTACATGGATTAGAAATAATACGGAAATTACTAATTCAATTGTTGTGTTTGGAAATTTGATATGTCTTGCGATTGTTGCCATTCTTCTATTTGCATGTATGCATGAAATTCGCAAAGAGGAATCGATATGAAGAAATTATCATTTTATCAGGCTTATACTTTAATTGGATTGATAGGATTTGTAATTGTTGTTCCGTGCTTGTATTACTTTCTTGGTGCAGAGCGTAGTTATAGTATCTTGATAGATTTATTTCCATACGGAACAGGATATGTAGCTGGATTATTGTATCAAATGCAGTTAGATTTAAAGAATATTTCACTTTATCCACTTTCTATCAAGGAGAAAATATTACCACGCATCAAGCGTATCCTATTGGCATTGCTTGGTAGTAATATACTGTATTCATTATTTTCTAACTTTCTTCATCGTTTTAATCCTGTTGACCTAGAATACCTTTTAATATCATTATTGATATTATTCGTGTTAGAAGAAACATTTTTATATCAAATTGAAAATTATAAACTATCATTGGGTTTGGCTATCTTGTTCTCTGCGATTGTCATTGGCTTAAGAGTAGTGATTTCTGAAATATTACATCTTGTGATTATCGCTTTATTTCTAACTGGTTTCTGTATCTTCTGGATGTATCAAAGTGCTAGAAAAAAATCATGAGGGAAGGCTCCGCAAGGAGCTTTTTCTTTCTGAATGAAGTAATTACAAGTATAATATGGGGTAGATAAAGGGGGTTTCTATGGATTTATTTGGGTATGCAAGCGAAGAGACAAAGAAAAATGAAGAGCCTTTAGCGGCACGTATGAGACCTTCTACTTTAGAGAAAGTTGTTGGTCAGGAACATATCATTGGTAAAGATAAATTGTTATATCGTGCAATCAAAGCGGATAAGCTTGGATCATTAATCTTTTATGGTCCTCCAGGAACTGGTAAGACTACACTTGCACAAGTGATTGCGAACAGTACCTCTGCTGATTTCCAACAAGTCAATGCGACAATTGCAGGCAAGAAAGATCTTGAACAGGTAATTACACATGCAATTGACTTGATGTCGATGTATCAAAAGAAAACAATTTTGTTTATCGATGAGATTCATCGATTTAATAAAGGACAACAGGATTATCTATTACCGTATGTGGAAGATGGCACTATTATTTTGATTGGTGCAACTACAGAGAATCCATATTTTGAAGTGAATCAAGCGTTGATTTCACGTTCTCGTATCTTCCAGTTAAAGTCACTAACAAAAGAGAATATTATAACTCTTTTAAAGCGTGCAGCTGAAGATGCGATAAAGGGTATCGGTAAAGACAATGTCATCTTAGAAGATGAAGCTGCTGAATTTTTGGCTGAAATCTGTGATGGAGATGCACGTGCCGCGTTGAATGCGCTAGAACTTGCAGATCTTACAACGGACCGTAGTGATGATGGCTATATTCATATTACCTTGTCAGTTGTGGAGGAATGTATTCAAAAGAAGGCAATCCGTTATGACAAGGATGGTGATAACCATTACGATACGATTTCTGCATTTATTAAATCAATGCGTGGTTCTGATCCGGATGCGACACTTTATTACCTAGCACGTATGTTGACGGCAGGAGAGGATGTTCGTTTTATCTCTCGGAGAATTATGATTGCGGCTGCGGAGGAATGTGGTAATGCAGATCCTAGAGCGTTACAAATTGCAGTCGATGCGGCGTTAGCCGTTGAACGAGTTGGAATGCCAGAAGGAGCCATCATACTTGCAAATGCGGCTACATATGTTGCGAATGCGCCTAAATCGAATGCATCATCCAATGGTATTTTTATGGCAATGGATCTAGTTGAAAAAACAGGTAATCTTCCGATTCCATCTTATCTTAAGGATGCCCATTACGCAGGTTCAGAGAAGTTAGGCAATGGTGTTGGCTATCAATATGCACATGATTATCCAAATCACTATGTGAAACAGCAGTATCTACCGGATGCGATTAAGAATGAAAGACTATATCACTTCTCTGATGTAGCTTATGAAGCTAAACTCCAACAGTACTTTAATTCAATAGGTAAGACAGATTATCAAAAGGAGAAAAAGTAATGCAGGGGAAATATAAAGTGATTACGCTTTGCGGTAGTACACGCTTTAAAGATGAATTTATGAAAGCACAGAAAGACTTGACGCTTGCTGGAAATATTGTAATTAGCGTTGGATTATTCGGACATAGTGGTGATAACGAAGTCTGGGAGAACATGGATGAAGGCACTCTAACGAAGACAAAAGAGATGTTGGATGATATGCATAAACGTAAAATTGATATGGCAGATGAAATTTATGTAATTAATGTTGGTGGCTATATCGGCTCTAGTACAAAGTCGGAAATTGAGTACGCAAAGGCAAGTGGGAAAGTAGTTCGTTATCTTGAAACAATGGAATAAAATAGCTGAGTGCTAAATATTAGCACTCTTTATTATTAAGTGCTAAAATACTCCTATACTCACAAGGAGGTATACAACAATGGCAATTATCGTTCCTATCTATAACACGGTATTATTACCAGACACAAATATTTATCTGACCAGTGATAGCTATAAAAACGCAACTGGACAGGAACCTGCTGTAGGTGATCGTATCATCTTTGCGATTGAAAAGAAGGCATTATCTACAGATGAATTTCGTCCTGAAAACTTTTATCCATTAAGTGTATCAGGAACTATTACAGAAGTTAGTAATAGTGGTTTTGTGGTAATCAAGACAGAATCACGTATCAATATTGAAGATATCGTTGTACATAGTGATAAAACCCTAGAAGTTTTATCTATCATCCGTAAACCGATGACAAATGATTTAGATCCAATCGATGAAAAGAAGCGAGTTGAACAACTCAAGAGTGCACTTGTTAAGGCAACTGCGAATTACCAATGGGCACTAGGTGCACGTAACTTCATCTCTCAATTAAAGGGAATGGAGGATATCATCAGTGCCATGGCACAATGGTTAAATATCACGGATGAAGAAAAGTATGCATTACTAGAAGAAAATCTTCGCTCCAATCTTTTAAATAAGATTGAGCAGTATATCTATGAATATACAGAGATGACGGATGTAACTAACGAAGCTTCCGCTGCACAAGAAAATGACAATAAGAAAGTCTATCGTGAGATGGCCATCAAGAAACAAATCGAATATCTTCAAAAGGAACTGGATGACATGCATCCAGAGAATGTTACTGATATTCGTAAGATGGAGATGAAGATTCAATCATCTGGTATGAATGAAACTGCACGTCGTGAAGCGGATAAGGTTTTAAGCCGTCTAAAACAAGAAGGCAGTAACTCTCCAGAATATGGTAATCTTTACAACTATCTAGATTTTTTAACAAGTATCAGTTGGAAGAAAGAACGTACAAAGAAGATTGACTTTCAAGCTGCGGAGAAGATTTTGGATGAAGACCACTACGGTCTAAAGAAAGTGAAAGAGCGTATCTTACAACAGATTGCGGTAATGGATCTTAATAAGCGCCAATCGGGTTCGATTCTCTTATTTATCGGTGCTCCAGGTACGGGTAAGACAAGTATTGGTCGCTCCATCGCAAATGCGCTCAAACGTAAATATGTACGTGTTGCGCTGGGTGGAGTACGTGATGAAGCAGATATTCGTGGTCATCGTCGTACCTATATCGGCGCAATGCCAGGAAGAATTATGGATGGTATTCAGAAAGCCAGCACCTCAAATCCGGTAATGGTACTCGATGAAATCGATAAGTTGAGTATGTCTTACAATGGTGATCCTGCAAGTGCACTTTTAGAAGTGCTTGACCCTGAACAAAACAACACATTTACAGATCATTACATGAATGTTCCGTATGATCTTTCGGATGTACTCTTTATCTGTACCGCAAATACATTGGATTCTATTCCAGAACCGTTGCTAAACCGTATGGAAGTAATCGACTTTCAAGGTTACACAGCAAGTGAAAAGTACCAGATTGCCCAACGACATTTAATTCCTAAAGCAGTTGAGAAAATGGGCATTCCAAGTGAACAGTTAGAGTTTAGTGAAGATGCGGTACGTTCTATTATTGTGGACTATACGATGGAGGGTGGTGTACGTGGACTCAAAAAGAGAATTGATTCCGTATGCCGTGCTATCGCCGTGAAACTTGCAAGAGGTCATCAAGAAAAGATTGTGATTCAGGCAAGTGATTTACCAACACTGCTAGATATGAAACCACTTCACCATGAAAAACTCACAGTTCAAAAGAATCCTGGTATCGTAACTGGTCTTGCATGGACTGCAAGTGGTGGTGAAATTCTCTTTATCGAAACCCTACTAACAAAGGGCAGTGGACAGTTAATTGTGACTGGACAGCTTGGGGATGTGATGAAGGAATCTGTACGCATTGCATTATCTCTTGTGAAATCGAAATTCCCAGAAGCAGATAAGATTCTAAAGACGCATGATGTTCATATCCATGTTCCACAAGGTGCTGTTAAAAAAGATGGACCTTCTGCAGGTATTACTTTAACAACTGCTTTAGCTTCATTGATTACCAAGAAGAAGGTTTCCCCATTAATTGCGATGACAGGGGAAGTATCCTTACGTGGTGGCGTGATGCCAATTGGTGGTTTGCCTGAAAAGTTGATGGCAGCTGCTAGGGCTGGTGTAAAGACGGTTTACATTCCAAAAGAGAATGAAGATGACTTAAAGGATATTGCACCAGAAGTGAAAGAGAAGTTAACAATTATCCCAGTGGAACAGGTGGATGAAGTCCTGAAGGCAGTTGGTATTCTGAAAAAAACAACAAGAAAACCAAAGTAGAAACAAGCATAATCACTTTGTGATTTGTTACAAAAGTCGGTGAATTGTACCGACTTTTTTCTGTTTGCGTGAAACATTTGTGAATTGCTTTGCGTAGAAAGAAATGAATATTTATAATGCATGTAGCTTAAAAAGCAGGAGGTCGCGATGAAGTATAGAATTGTATCAGATTCATCTTCAAACGTATTTCACATTGAAGATATTGACTATAGAACGGTTCCTCTAAAAGTTATTATGAATGAGGGAGAGTTCTTTGATGATGAACGCACGAATGTTGAGCGTTTCTTATCCGTACTCAAACATACGAAGGGAAAAACATCCACTTCATGTCCAAATGCCTATGAGTGGGCAAGTTCATTTGATGGTGCCGATACGATTTTTGCGGTAACAGTTACGGGTGGATTATCCGGATGTTATTCGGCAGCGATGCAGGGTAGATCACTCTTCTTGGAGGAACATCCAGAAGCCAATATCTACGTCATTGACTCATTATCTGTAGGACCAGAAATTCTATTAATTATTGAAAAGTTAAAGGAATTAATTGCACAGGGATTAAGCTTTAGTGAAATCTGTGATGCGATTAATGAGTATAAGAAACATACACACTTATTATTTAATATTGCAAACTTAGACAATTTAGCTCGTAATGGTCGTGTGAGTCCAGCAATTGCAAAGTTATCTGGTTTATTGGGTATTCGTTGTGTTGGTAAGGCATCTGACCAAGGTACACTTGAAATTTTACATAAGTGTCGTGGTGAAAAGAAGGCTACAAGCAAAATTGTAGAAGAGATGATTGCACACCGCTATAACGGAAAGAAAGTTCATATTGCACACTGCAATAATGAATCGATGGCAAATGATATTAAGAATTTGATTCTACAATCTTTCCCAGAGGCTAAGGTTGATATTATTCCATGTACCATTGTGTGTGCCTACTATGTATCTGACCAAGGTCTGATTGTAGGATTTGAAGATAGTGATTGTTAAAAAGAAAAGCCGTAATCTTATGAAGTGAACCCCAAAAGTTGGACAACAACTTAGGAGGTTCGCTTTTATTATGA
>CALISH010000043.1 GCA_938041275.1 uncultured Solobacterium sp. | reverse complement strand
GTGGTGTGAGAGGTCGGAAGTTTTAAAACTCTTTAAAACTTCCTCCTACTCGATTGTTTTCTGAATTTCTCTTTTTGGTTGCCTAATAAAACATTTTAATTTCTGTTTATTTAGAAAGTCATTACATAATTTAATTTTCGGAAGTGATATTATTGGTATAATAATGACGTAACGAGAGCGGAGTCGTGCATGGGCATATTTCCCCGCAGTTTTGTTGTGTAATCGCCTGAGAAAGATTACTGCCATAGGGCACAGTACATACACCTGTGAATTGCAGGTGTATAATATCTTTCGAAGGGATGACTACGGGCAACGGAACAGGAAAGCAGTTATTATCATCTATCACATAACGTATCGAATCTTGTGTACCACTTTTTGTGTCCAGCAAAATATTGTCGCATAGTGATAGATGAAAGTGTGGATGAATGCATTCGGCAAACATGTATGGGGATAGAGTTGAGATACGAGTGGATTTCGTTTTTGGAAATAGGAACAGATAAAGATCATGTACATTTTTTGATACAGTCAGTGCCAAGCAAGAGACCCCCAAGAAATCATACGAGTAGTCAAAAGCATAACTGCAAAGAGAGTGTTTGCCGAACATCCTGAGGTAAAGAAGAAATTGTGGGGAGGAGAGTTTTGGAGCGATGGATATTTTGTAACAAGTGTAGGGAAGAATACAAACGAAGCAGTGATACAAAAATATGTAAAACAACAGGGTACACAAGATGAGTATAAGCGATTATATATGAAAGTGTAGCCATCTAGGAAAGAGAATATCCCGCTTCAAGCAAAGTGAAGAAGGCAAATGTCCAGTGGACGTTTGAGGGCTCTGCTTGGGAATATTTATTTTAAGGAAAACAAAAGATATTTTGATTAATATCTGGCTAAAATGCGATGATGAATTAAGAAAATAGGCGTTCAAATTAGTAGAAAAGTATCCAGAAGATAAGGAAGCTATTTTTGCTGCATGCTCATATCTGTTTATCCGGTATTTGATGACATATGCAATACAATGGGCAAAATTTCAAATTCCAGGATGATATTACATTGGGCCAATTGAAAGATAAAATGTTTGATCAATGTGGAGAACGAACTACTTTATATCATTCCATTGATAAGATTGCAGCTACTATGAAGAGTATCGAAGGTGTTCAAGTGATAAAGGGAAGATATTCAAAAGTATCTCATGAAGTATAAAATGATGAAGTGGAGAACTTTATTGCTTTTACTTATCTAAAGACTGTAGATAGTAGTTATATCTCTTTAGAGGATATTAATGAATGGGATGCAATGTTCCCGTTTAAATGCAAAATTACTAGAGAAATGATTGCCCTAGATGATAAATATCAGGTTACAGCGTTTGATGGGAAGCCTGTTATCACATTGAACAAATAATTGAGGTTAATTTTAATGGATGTATTCGAAACACTAAGAAATGAAAAATTCTTTAGTCCTCTTACTGGCGTAAATAAGAGGATTTATTTCAAATGCATTACTGAGCTTATTGAGTATTCGAAATCAACACCAGTATTATATGAAACAAACGTAAGAGACACGCTTGAATTATATCTAAGTAATAAACAGTATCATGTAGAAAATGATGATACTGATTTTGGTTATGATGACAGAGATTCAGTGAAAATCATCCGTAAATTCAGAGAATGTGGATGGTTATCGAAGCCAGAACTTGGAAGAAGTGGTGAATATATCACTAACATTACATCTAACTGCAGAAGAATTGTTGATTTTTTAAACCGTATTAGTAACAGAAAGAATGATGCTGCTATTTCTAATAGGATTCTATCAATGTATGAAATTCTTCAAAGTACATATAGTGAGAATTCAGCTCGTAAAGATAGACCATATTCTTCGGTAATTGTTCCACTAATGGATGATGAAGCTGAGTTAAAGAATGAGGTTCTTGATCTTAAAGATAGTATTTCAATTATCCTAAGTCAGATTACTGAGATAAGTGATTTATCTAGTATGGGGAATTACTTACTAGGTGATCAGTTCCTAGAAAAATTCTTTAATGATTATTTCTACATGAAAAACAATGGTTTAATTCCTTCTATTTTAAAAGGGATATCAGATCAATTAAGAAGATTTAAGAAGGATTCATTATTTGAAGTAGCAGTTAATGAATACAGTGAACGAATGCAGGTTGATTATGAAGAAGCAAAGGATTTGCTAACTAAATATATTGATGAAATGCATTATTACATTTCGATAGAATATCCAGAAAATATGGAAACAGTCGATGAAAGCATCAATAAATATTATCGATTAGCTAACATGAGAATAAGACTAGTTACAAGTAGCGGAATGAATGTGCAATCATCAATTGATGCGATTCTTACTCGAATCAAAGAAACAAATGATGATGAAAAAGAAACGATACTTGATGTATTGCAAGGATGTGTTGATATAGGATCACAAAAATATATTTCTCGCAAATCATATCAGAAGAAGAAAAGACAAGTTATTGACGTTGGCTTTACGGCAATTGATATTGATGATTTGACGGATGAAGAAAAGAATAGGATTACTGAAGAATTAATGGATAATTCGATTAATCCTTATTCAATAGAAAGAACAAATGATTTCTTTAACTTAATGTTTAAAGAAAGTGAATTGCCATTCATTAAAAGTAAGTATATAAAGAATAAAGAAGAGGCATTGATGTTTGCTTCGGCGTTCATTTATTCAGGAGAAGAAGATTTCGATTATACTGTCGAAATAAATGAAGGATATGAAGATACAGCTATAGCTGCTATTACGAATATGGTAGTAAGGAGGAAAGGATAATGGCATATTACGATTTTTTAGAAAAACTTCGCGATGAAGAATTAATGAAGTTCAAAAGATGTGTTAGAAAACTTTTGGATTCGACTTTTATCGTAGCTGATAAAGATCCTTTACTATTCGACTATCTTTCTTATTCTTCTAATAGAGTAGATATTTCAAGTTACCTAAAAATTATGGGATATGACATTGTTGTAGACGATGAATTCAAATATGCAATGTTAATCCAAAGTGAATCGGATACAGAAACTGTTGGATTGAAGAAAATCAGCCACGTTAATTTTTCTAATAATGAAGTACTTACTTTACTAGTTCTTTGGATGTTATTCCTTGAAAGGTTTGGTAAAGCAGAAGAAACCTATATTGAGTTTGGCGACATTGTAGATATGCAAAAACAGTATGCTATTAGCATGTCTCCAAATGAATTAAAGAATGCTTTAAAGACATTTAAAAGATTCAGTTTAATTAATTATATTGAAGCTGATATGAAATCAGATACTGTTGTAGCTCTATATCCAACGCTTCAATTTGCAATGGATAAAGAACAATTCCTAAGTGTTGTTAAAGAAATGACAGCTGAATTAGGCAAAACTGAATACGAAGAAGATACTGATAATGAGGAGGACTTTGAATGAGTAAGATAATCCTTAAACAAGTATATTTATTGAACTGGTATGGATTTGTTGATAAAACAATTCCTATTGGTAAAAACTTATCATTAATCACAGGTGAAAACGAATGCGGTAAATCGACTGTACTTGATGCGATCAAGTATGCTTTTACTGGTGATACAGATTTTAATAAAGCGACTTCCGCTACAAGAGTTGGGTCTGGAAGAAGAACTTTATCTTCGTATACAAGATGTTTAATTGATCCAGATACTCGAAAGTATGCAAGATCATCTAGTAGCCATCCTAATGTGTATACACATATTGCGTTAGAATATCATAACGAGTTATATGATACAGATTTTGTATTAGGAGTTATTTTAGAAACTAACTCAAGTGATAATGTTGATAATTATTGGTATTCTATCGAAAACAAAACATTAAAAGATATTTCTTTCTTTAGTGAGAAAGACGGAAAGAAGTATGTTTTAGGATCAAAACAATTTAGAGATGCTAATAGAGTAGAACTATTAAACAAGAACAATGGTGTTGTTAAGTTTATGACTATGACAGGTCTAAAACTGCAAAGCGAAGGTATTACTAAATACCAAAGAAAACTAAAAAGCATCATGACATATAATCCTGAAGCAAAGATTCAACAGTTCATTAAAGAATCTGTTCTTGAGGATAAAAATATCAATCTAAATAAATTAAAAGAAGCAAAAGACAGTATTGATGAAATAACCAAGTCTTTTGAAATCCTTGAAAAAGAAATAAATGATCTTGATGAAATCTTACAGGCATTCAATGATTATACTCGTGTTAATTTTAGACTTACGAAAGATAATGCAAAACGTATTTACAAAGAATTACTAAATGCCGGTAAAAAGATTGATGTCAATATCAAGAAAATCAATGATAACTCATTTGAAATAAATAGATTATCAGATTTATTAAAGCAAGAAGAAGCTGATAAAGAACAAAAAGATATCGAATTAAGAAATGCCAATCGTCAGTTGGATCAGATGGATGGTACAAAAGCAATCCAAGATGAAAAGGATACCCTGGCTAAGTTAAATGCTAAATCAGTCGAATATATTGAGAAGATCAAAGCATTGGATTTGCTATCAAATAGAATTAAAGAATTTGTTGATAATATGTCAATGGATTTTGAATTATCAAATCTATCTGACCCAGATATATCTTCTTCGGTAAAGAATAATGAAATAAATGAATTTAGAAACAGAGTTGATCAACTACTTGAGGATTTAAATAGAGAAGCATACAAATTAGGTGATTCAATAAATTCTATTCAAACACAAATACTTGAGCTCGATGAAATTATTAAAGCTTGTGATAAGAATCTTCCTGACTATTCAAAAGTATCAAACCAGCTGGCTTTAATAAGAGAAATAAACAACAAATTTAGAGAATTGAATATTAATAGTGAAGCTAGATTTTCTAGTTCTTTTGTCATTGAATTAAAGAATGAGGAATGGAGAAATTCAATCGAAACATTCTTAGGAATTCACCGTTATAGTATTTTAGTTGAGCCAGAGTATTTCCATATAGCTAATAAAGTAATGGATAATTCCCAATACAAATATGTTGAATTAGTAAACACGAAATTACTTGTTAATAGAGATTTTGATGTTGTTGATGATTCACTATTACATCAATTAGAAATTAAAAATGAAACTGCAAAGAAATACTTTGCGTATTGGTTAGGCCGAATTCATGCTGTTGAATTAGATGATGTTCCAAACTTTGAAAGTGCTATATCTAAAGAAGGTAAGATTTCTAGAAATATGGCAGTATCTTTCTTAAATTTTAATAAGCTTGATTCTTATTGCTTAGGTGAAGATGCAGTTAAGCTAAATAAAGATAGAGCTATTAAACAGAAAAGATCATTGGAAAACCAAGAAAAAGCATTACTAGAAAAGCAAAATATAAATGCCTGCAAAGTTTCTTCAACAAAAGTCATTAATCAGATAATTAATAAAGAATACAATTTAGAAGCTCCAAAGAATCATTCATTGAATCAAATTGAAATATATGAATGCAATGATAGAATTCGAAAGTTAGAAGAAGCTTTAAAACATAATAATGAATACTTATTATTAGTAGAACGTATCACAGATATAGAAAATAAACTTAGCGCTTTAAACAAATCTATTAGTTTAAATAGGCAAACCAAGATTCAGTTAGAAGCAGAGAATAGTTCATTGTTATCAATGAATAATGAACTAGATACCAAGAAGGCTGATCTTGAAAACAAACTAGATAATTTATCTGTTGATTATCCAATTGAAGTTAGAGAAGCAAAGGATGAATATGATCAGTTTGCTGATGGAAAACGAGAAACTGGTGATGTAATGATTACATCAACACGTTTAAGAACAGAAACTGAAAAAGGCACATGTGAACGTAATATTACAAATAAGCAATCTGTATACAATACAGGTAAACGTCCAGAAGAAATATTGCCTATTGGTTTAGAACATGAATCTATTTATCGAAGAAGAAAGAACAGATTACAGGTTGATAACTTCGAAGGAATTAAAGATAAATTAGCAATCCAAACAAGAAAATATGAAGGAATCTTCAAGAATGAGTTCGTATTGAAGATTAAGAGAAATATTGAAGAAGCACAGTCTGATATTAAAGAAATTAACAAACAACTAAAGAAACTTCAATTTACTACTACATATCAATTTGATGTTAAGAACGTTTCTGGAACATCAGATTACGCACGTATCCTTGAATATGCGGATTATCTAAAGAAGACAAATCGTATTGACGAGAGCCAGATTATGATCGATGCTGTTGTTGGATATGATGAAAATGAAGCAACAAAACGTGAAGAAGAGATTAAAGAAATTGTAAATAGAGTTATCTCTAAAAATAATGATGATCGTCTAAATGATTTTGCTGATTATCGAAACTACATGGAATATGAAGTTGTCGTTAATAACGAAGAAATCACAAATGGTAGACTATCAAAATTAGCAGGATATAACTCTGGTGCTGGTACTCAGATTCCATATACTATTATTCTTTCGGCTGCGTTAGCTATTATTTATAATTCGCGACAGAATTCAACAAGATTAGTGTTTATTGATGAACCGTTTGAAAAGATGAGTGATAAGAATATTAAGATTATGCTTGATTTCTTTAAAACCCAGGAATTTCAGGTGATTTTCTGTGCACCACCAAATAAATTGGATTCCATCGGAAAAGAATGTGATGCTGTAATACCGATTAAAAAGATTAATAAGAGCAATATGACTTTAGGAGCGATCAAGTTCTATGAATAAGTATGAAATAAAGATTGTAAATGCTCTATTAAAGAAGTATTACAAGAGAAAAGCAATACATAAAGATGCAGAGATCAATAGAAGAATCGATTTGCCAGCAACTAAAATTTTAAAGGATTATTCTGATTACAACGTTAATTTGAATGAGAAAGAGTTGGTTAATAAAGCTATTATTTCATTAGAAGAATATGGCTTTATTACTGTATCAAAACTAAAGTTAAGTGAAGACTTTGAGAAGATTTATCTTTGCGTTGATAATGTTGAATCATTAGAAGAATATGCTGCAAAAAACTTGGATATTATACCAAGATCTTTTGCTGTGGATGAATTAAAATCCATTATCAAAAAATATAGAAATAAAGGTGAAATTGTTAATTACTATATTGATAAATTAGAAAATACAATTCAGAATAGATCGATTCGGCTGGATGTGATGAAAGAAGAAGATATCTTAAAAATAATCACATTCTTAGAGAATAACAAAGAGTTTTTATATATAAGAGAAGTATCAATGTTAATATTTGGTGATTCAAAATATTTAGAAAATTACAGGAAAACACAAGTTTGTAGCATTTTGTATAGCTATTACGTAAAAAACGGCGAAGATGTATTCAGAGAAGAAAATCTTTTAGAAAGATTTAATGTTTACGATATTGATCAGGAAATCTGTATTAAAGGGCCAGTTCTAATTGGATTTGAAAATAAAACAATTGATATAGATGGTTTAACAGGAGGTGTATCATTTTCTATTAAGGATATTGATAAAATCAAAAGAATTGTAGTTAACTCAGATAGAGTTATGACAATAGAAAATAAAACATCTTTTTTGAGAATGAATCAAGGAGACTGCTATATCTATTTAGGTGGATTTGCCACAAAACCACAAGTAACTTTTATTAAGAAATTGATAGAAAATAATCCGGATAAAAGATATTTACATTTTGGTGATATTGATGCTGGCGGCTTCTGGATTCATAAAAAATTGTGTGAACAGACGAATATGAAGTTTGATTTGTTCTGCATGGATAAAAAAACTTTGCAAAATGATAACTACAAAGATTACGTTAAATCGCTAACGGAAAATGATGTAGTAAGGTTAACTAACTTAAAAGATAACTCTGAATATCAGGAGTGCATAGAGTGGATACTGAAGAATAATTTTAAATTAGAACAAGAAATTGTTAGCTTAAAAATGTTTGGCTATTGATAAGAAGGCACAATAATGAAGATTATAAGTGTTAAAATATCAAATTATAGAAATTTAAGTGGTATAGAAATCAATTGTAATAGCGACAGCAATTATATACTAGGTGAAAAATAGAAATGGAGATTACATGCATGAATGTTAATTCTTTTTGGGATGATGTCATTTCTCAGAATAGAGATGCGCTTTCATCTTATTTTTGTAAAGACGCGATCATTCGTTGGCGCTGTACAAATGAGCAGTTTACGGTTATAGAATTTATTAGGGTAAATTGTGATTATCCGGGCAAATGGATTGGTGGAATTGAGCGAATTGAAGAAACAGATTCATCTGTCACTCTGGTCGGGCATGTTTTTTCGTCAGATAAAAAAATATCATTTCATGTGGTAAGTTTTATAAAGTTGAAAAATGATTTGATTTATGAAATGGATGAGTACTGGTCTGATGACTGTGAGGCTCCTTCATGGCGTAGGGAATTGAAAATAGGGGAACCGATTCAATAAATATTACGTAATGGGAAATGGGTGTCCATGAAGATTGAATGTCCAAATTCATTGAAAGTTGATAAAATCAGGGACGGAATCATGTTTTTTCATGCTTCATCTAAACCGAGAACATCAAATCATGGTATCCCATTGATTTATTTTTTCAAGAAGAAGGAAAATGTTTTGACGTATTTGAGTAATGCTGTTAAACAGATATGTAAAGGTGTTTCGGGATATATTTATCATGTTAATGAAATTATTGATTCTGAGTTTAAACTTTAAATATCATATGCCGTAACAGGCAGTGCTGCGGTTGAGGTTTCTATGGTTGCATGGATTTTTGAGATGGAGGATTCAATGTTATGAGTCGAATATTTATTGTGGAAGATGATGCTACGCATCGTAATGAACTTGTGAAGTTACTAAGTCGTTATGGATATACCGGCATTGTTAGTGATGATTTTGAGAATATTGTACTGGAGGTGCTTTCAACTGCTCCGGATTTAATAATCTTAGACATCAATCTGCCGTATTTTGACGGCTTTCATATTTGCCGAGAGATTCGTAAACAATCTTCTGTTCCGATTATTATTCTTACAAGCCGCAGTGGAGAAATGGACGAGATCATGGGATTGGAAATCGGTGCGGATGATTTCATTGCCAAACCGTTTAATCCTGGTGTTTTGATTGCACATATAGCAGTTGTTCTAAAACGCAGTAAAGGAATGACAGAAGATGATTTGATTACTTGTCGTGGATTAAAACTTGATATTGCAAAAAGTTTTGTTTCTTATGGCGAAAGAAGTGTTGAACTCACAAGAAATGAACGCCAGATTTTAATGTTATTAATGAGAAATTCGGAAAAGATCGTATCTAGGGAAAAGTTGATGGATACACTTTGGCAATCAGATGAATTTGTCAGTGATAATACACTGACGATGAATATCAATCGTCTCAGAAAGAAATTAGATGAAATTGGTGCGAAGGAATTTGTGCAAACAAAGAGAGGAATGGGGTATTTATTGTGAATTTGATTCGTTTTTTGAAAGAAAAGCAGATCTATTTGTTGTTGCATTTGCTCGTATTGATTTTTCTGACATTTCTTTTTCATGCAATGAATGCAGGTTTTTGGGTTTCCATTTTTGTATGTATCATGCTTTTCTGCGCAGACATATTGTCTTTGGGAATAGAATTTTGGAAGAAGAATGCATTTTATAAACAGGTTGAAAACATGCTCGATTCAACAAAGCAAAAATACCTTGTAGCAGGATTGATCAACGTGCCGGATTTTTATGAAGGAGAGATATTTACGGACAGTTTGCATCTAATTGCAAAATCAATGAATGATGCGTTGGAGAAATATCGTATTGCCCAAGACGAGTATCGTGAGTATATTGAAACTTGGATCCATGAAGTGAAAATACCGATTTCTTGCATTGCTTTGCAATGTGAAAACCATGCTTTTGAAGAATCCTCAACGATTTCAAGAGAGTTAAAACGAATTGAGAACGATGTGGAACAAGCACTGTTTTATGCCCGTAGTTTTAATGTCGAGAAAGATTATCTGATTAGAGAAATAAATTTGAATGATCTGGTTCATAAAGCACTTAGATCCAATTCACAGGCATTAATTTCCTGCAAACCGGAGATTGAAACAAATGGACTGAATCAAACCGTTTTCGCCGATCCGAAATGGTTAGATTTCATCTTGAATCAGATTTTGTCAAACAGTATTAAATATCGGCAGGGCTCTTTAAAACTTTGCTTCACCGCTTTTGAAAAGGGGAACAGCATCTTCTTGGAGATAGCCGATAATGGAATCGGTATTCCGAAGCAGGATATCAATCGTGTTTTTGAAAAAGGCTTCACTGGCGAAAATGGAAGGAAGTTTGCAAAATCGACGGGAATTGGTTTATATCTGTGCAATACGCTATGTCAGAAAATGAATTTAAAACTGTCGATTCGTGAAAATACTGCAGGCGGTACGGTTGTTTCACTGTGTTTTCCAAAAGATAGATCACATATCCTTTTTGCTGATTGAAATATATCGGCATTGTAAGCAGAGTATTACAGTTGGTGGGGGGGTTCATCTAATGAACTCCCTTTTCTCACATAAATGTGAGGTTAGCGTTAGAAAGATAGATAGCACGAGAGTATTTTCTAAGATAAATTAATACTGTAAAGATGAATGGGAGGTGCCATAAGTGGAACCAATATTAAAAGTTGAACATTTGAAGAAAATCTATGGCGGCAGAGGAAACATCACACAGGCGGTCAATGATTTGAGTTTCTGTATAAATCCTGGGGAGTATGTCGGTATTATGGGGGCATCCGGAAGTGGAAAAACAACTATGTTGAACTGTATTGCGACAATTTGTGATGTAACTTCAGGGCATATTTTTATTGAAAATAAAGATATTACGGAATTAAAGCGAAATGAATTATCAAAATTTCGCAGAGAGAAATTAGGGTTTATCTTTCAAGACTATAACTTGCTTGATACTCTAACTGGTTATGAAAACATTGCTCTTGCATTGTCTATTCTGAAAACGCAGCCAAAGGATATTCACGATAGAGTAATGGAAATTGCGAAGAAGTTAGAAATTGAAACTGTATTGACAAAGTATCCGTATCAGATGTCTGGAGGACAGAAGCAGCGTATTGCAAGTGCCCGAGCATTGGTAACAAATCCGGTGTTGATTTTAGCAGATGAGCCGACCGGTGCATTAGATTCTAAAGCTGCACGGTTTTTATTGGAGTGTTTTAAGAAAGCAAATCAAGATCTGCGAGCAACTATTCTGATGGTGACACATGATCCGTTTTCTGCCAGTTATGCGCAAAGGATACTCTTTCTCAAAGACGGGAAGCTGTTTTATGAATTGGTAAAAGGAAACAAGGGGCGAAAACAATTCTTTGATGAAATTATGGAAGTCGTTTCCCTATTGGGAGGTGATGCGGCTGATGTATTGTAAAATTGCGCTTGGAAATATAAAAAGAAGTCTGCATAACTATACGATATATTTTCTGACATTGATGCTGGGAATCTGTATTTTCTATCTGTTTAACTCTTTGGAAAGCCAAAGTAGTATGCTGGAACTCACGTCTTCGAAAGTAGAACTGATTCAAAATTTAGTTGATGCTCTAAGTGCTGTTTCAGTTTTTGTGGCAGTCATTCTAGGATTCCTCGTAGTCTATGCAAATCGTTTTTTGATACACAGAAGAAAGAAGGAGTTTGGGATATATCTTACATTGGGGATGAACCGTTTTTCCGTGGCAAAGATTTTGTTGTATGAAACAATCTTTGTCGGAATGCTCTCACTTGGTGTGGGATTATTGATAGGTATTTTTCTTTCACAGGGAATGGCTGCCGTTGTAGCAAATCTGTTAAATGTTAGATTATCGCAATTTCACTTTGTTTTTTCACCTACATCCTGCCTGAAGACAATTTCCTATTTTGCCATCATTGATGGCATCGTCTTGGTTTGGGATATTAAGATAGTTACTGTTTCTTCATTGATGAATCTGATCTATGGAGAAAAGAAGAATGAGATGCAGGTTTCTCATTTGGGCAGGAGTGTAATCTTGTTTGTGTTTTCTATCTTATTAATGATTGCAGGATATATACCGCTTGTTATATCACCTGTACGAGATTTTACTGGACAGCCTTTGATTGCAGGTGCAGGTGCGCTGATTGGAAGTTATCTATTTTTCCGTTCACTTTCCGGAATGGTATTGTGGATTAAAACCCGAGGTAAAGGGTATTTGAAGAATCTGAACATGGTGGTGATACGACAAATTGCGGCAAGAGTTCGCACTACATCTGGGTCGATGGCAATGATCAGCCTGCTTTTGGCGGCATCGATTACCATGTTTTGTGGCGGCTTGGGAATCTATGATACTCTTCGGAACAACCTTTTTGGACGTACACCTTTTGATGTAAGTATTCTTGCCAGAAGCGGTCATGAAATATCGAATGGCATATGCGCATATTTTGAAGATGCAGGATTAGATTTAAAGCAATTCAGTTCAAAGCAATCACACGCACAACTGTATAAACAGACGATAAACGGCATATCAACGATAGTTCTTTCACAGTCTGAATGTAATCAAATCTTATCAATGGAGAATAAACCTGCAATCGAACTAGAAGAAGGAGAGTTTGCTGTAATTTCGAACGATACAAAAGAGAAATTATCTGAAAAAGAAGAGCAAATCACCGTATTTGGAAAAAAACTTACACGGCATCAAAATCGTATCTTGAACACATACCTTTGGAACATGAGTGTAAACAGTGGACTATGCAAACAGGTTCTTGTGGTACATGATTCTATTTTGAAAGGGAAGTCCGCTCAATTTGAATTATTGAATTTCTCCTTTGCTAATCAAATAAGTGAAAATGATTTTCGAAGTGCATTAGAGAAAACCTATGGTGATGACTATATTTCACAGGCATCTCTTGTAATACGTAACAATGCATATGTAAATGTAAATACAAGAGAGGGTATGTATGGAGAAGTTTCTGATTTACGGACAGCAATTATCTTTGTTGTGTTGTATGTGGCAACCATAATGATTTTGAGTTGTGCAACAATTCTGTCCTTACAGCAATTAACACAGATTGAAGACAGCAGAAATGTATATGTGATGTTAGAAAAACTTGGTCCAGATCAAAAGATGATCAACCAAGCAATATTTAGACAAATCTCTTTCAGTTTCTTGCTTCCGCTTATACTTGCGGTATTTCATGCGGGGGTTGGTATTCTGTCAGTAATTCCGAAGTTTATACCGGAGAATAAGATATACCTTGGAACAATTTTGGTAACAGTTTCAATTCTATTTGTTCTGTATGGAGGGTATTACTTCGTTGCGTATCAAGGCGCAAAAAGCATTTATCGAGGAGGCTTATAAAATGAAAAAATTTAACCAATATCAAATCAAAATATTGATGGCATTATTAATGGTAACAGACCATTTGAATCATGTTCCGGGATTGATTCCGGATTCTCTTGCAATGATATTTCATGTATTAACGCGCTGCGTTGGAGTCTGGTTTGCCTATGGTGCGGTAGAGGGCGTGATATATTCTCACAACATTCAGAGATACATTCTTCGCTTGTATGGTGCAGCAGCAGTTATGTTTGCCGGTAGTAAATTGTTGGAAATACTGTTTGCTGCAAAAAATATTCTTATTTCGAATAATATCTTTTTAACACTTGCGCTTGGTGTAACAATGCTGTCTGCTTTGAAATATATAAAGAATAAGCCACTTTCCTATCTTGTGGCCGTGGCTGCGTTTTCTGTAGGGTTTATAGTTACAGAAGGTGGAAGCATAGTATTACCGTTTATGCTGATTAGCTATTATACATACAAGAAACCTGTCATTCGAAATGCTTGTTATTTTGTGTTGTCGATAATCTTATTTGCGGGATCATTTGTTCCTTATGAAACAATTGCCGCAACGATTTCCATGCTTGCATATAATTCTGACTTTATGTTTATACTGGTAATTCCGTTCTTGTATATGTACAATGGAGAACACGGTCCTCATACAAATTTCAGTAAATATTTCTTCTACGTATTTTATCCTGCACATCTATGGTTATTAGCCACAATCGCCTATTATGTCTCTTAAGAGCCGAAATTTTATATTTGATTTTTAAGCCATTTATCGATGTTTATGTTTTGCAAGAGTTGTGGTTATTTCGAATGTTCAAAAACAAAACAGAGTCAAATGATATTCTTGTTATACGTTGTATAGATAAATGTCATAAAAACCTCCAAGGTTATATCCGACTTTGGAGGTTTCACACAAAATTATGTTGTATGGTGCTACTTTTAAAGAAAAAATTATCAAAATCATTTGTGCTTATAAAGTTGATAAAGCAATATTCCGATACATGTTCCGACAGTGTTAGTGATGACATCACTGATGTCACCTACACGATTCGTAGAGATAAGTGGTTGTAAGACTTCAATGGAGATGCTGAATATCATCCCAATCATAATTGCCAATAGCGGTTTAAGTCTTAAGGTTTTCTGAATTAAGAATCCAAACGGGATAAACAGTGATATATTTAATAAAGATTCAGTCAGATAAGAACCGCGTTGTAATTGCCAGTCGATAAACGGATGGAAGTTAATTTCCGCAGAAAATCCGCTGAATATATTCGGTAAGTTTGTAATAATCGGCATGAGCGTTAACATCAATATGATGCAGATGTATGTGTATAGTACCGTATGCCAAATAAAATTGGAATGTGAAAGATGTCTCCACCTTGGTAGCCAAATATAGTAGTATAGACATGTTAATGCGATAAAATCCGGTAACATGGGTAGAATGTTAATATACATAGAAATTATATTAACACAAATGATAGAAAGTATGTAAAAATGATTGTTGTGTGGACGGAGGTCAAATGAAATTTCTTGAACAGTTTACATTAATCACAGATATTATCTTTGGACTGATGATTTTGTTATATCTATATCAGATTGTTTATATTGCGGTCAGTATGTTTAAACGCAAGGTTCCAAAGTTACCTGACGCAAAAAAGAATCATCGATATGCAATTTTCATCTCTGCGAGAAATGAACAAGGTGTTATTGGAGAATTGTTAGATAGTTTACGCAATCAGACCTATCCAGATGAAATGTACGATATGTATGTTGTGGCGGATAACTGTACGGATGAAACTGCTGCAGTAGCTCGTCAACATGGTGCCATCGTATTTGAACGTTTCAATCAAGAAGAGGTTGGTAAGGGTTATGCACTAAACTTTCTTTATCACAATGTGATTGAACGCAAGGGTGAAGATTACTATGAAGCTTTCATGGTATTTGATGCGGATAATATCATCGATAAGAATTTCTTGCGAGAGGTTAATAAGACGTTTGATACAGGAGAGTTTGATGCGATGACGACGTATCGTAACTCTAAGAACTTTGATGAAAACTGGTTGACAGCCGCATATTCTATCTGGTTTATGCATGAAGCACGTCACTTAAATTATCCACGTATGTTATTAGGTGCGCAGTGTATGATTTCAGGAACTGGCTTTGTCGTTTCGGCGAAAGTGATGAAGGACAATGAGGGTTGGCCATATTACCTATTAACGGAGGATATTCAATTCTCGGTTGTAAGTACTATCAATCAGTTGAAGATTGGCTATTGCGATACAGCGATTTTATATGATGAACAACCATCTACTTGGAAACAATCTTGGAAACAACGTATGCGTTGGGCAAAGGGATTCTACCAGATTGATGGTAGATACTTAGGTGACTTAACAAAGGGTGTTCTAACAGCGAAGGGCAGACGCCTAGCGTTCTATGATATCTTGATGACGGTGTTGCCAGCCAGTTTATTAACGATTGCAATTCTGGGTTTTGTGTTATGGGTAATGGCTTCCGCTGGATTGATGCCATATTATGTACGCCTTGTTTTCCAGCGTGAAATGTTGTGGTTTGTATTCAAGACGATTGGTGGCTTCTGGATATCGTTAATGATTATTGGGGCAATCACTGTTGGTATGGAGTGGGATCGTATTGAGACAAATAACTGGGCAAAGATTAAGCATCTATTGTTATTTCCATTATTCTTATTGTCATATTTACCAATTTCTATACAGGCGTTATTTTCTAAGGTGCATTGGGCTCCAATTGAGCACCATTCTACAGAAGAGTTAAATAAGAAGAATGAACAGTAAAGTGTTCGCTTTTTTCTCTTTCAATAATGAAATTGTTTGGTGTAGGGATTATGATGGTAGTAGAAATATGTATGAATCATAGGGAGGATTCTACGATGAAATATGATTTTACAACGATAATGGATCGTCATGGCAAAGATGCGATAGCGATTGATGGTGTGGGACTACCGGGAAAACCTGGACTTCCTGATGAGGGATTTGATGTGATTCCAATGTGGATTGCGGATATGAACTTTCCAACAGTTCCTTCTGTGCAGGAAGCGATTATAAAGCGTGTAAACCATCCTGCATTTGGTTATTTTGCGCCAAGTGAAGAATATTATCAGAGTATTATTGATTGGCAGAATAAGCGTAATGGAGTGACAGGGTTATTACCAGAACACATTGGATATGAAAATGGTGTTCTGGGTGGTTTGTTGTCTGCTTTAACAGCTTACGCTGCACCTGGAGATGCGGTGTTAGTGCATAGTCCTACGTATATTGGATTTACGCATTGTTTAAATAATAATGGTTTCCACATCGTACATAGTCCGCTTATAAAAGATGAAGATGGTATCTGGAGAATGGATTTTGCGGATATGGAAGAAAAGATTAAGCAGAATCATATTCATGTGTCAATCTTCTGTTCCCCACACAACCCTTGTGGTCGTGTATGGCAGTTGGAAGAAATCCAAAAAGCAATGGAAGTCTATGAACGTAATGATGTAGTTGTTATCTCGGATGAGATTTGGTCAGATATTATCTTAGAGGGACATAAACATATTCCTACACAGTCCGCAAATGCATGGGCACATGAACATGTAGTAGCGTTATACGCACCAAGTAAGACGTTTAACCTTGCAGGACTTATCGGTGCTTATCATATCATTTACAATCAGACATTACGTGATCGCATCAATTCGAAAGCATCAAAATCTCATTACAATAGTATGAATGTTTTATCCATGCATGCATTAATTGGTGCGTATCAACCAGAAGGATATGCATGGTTAGATGAATTGCGTGAAGTTATTACTGGTAATGTAAATTATACGGTAGAGTATATTAGAAAGCACTTTGAAGGCGTAGAACTGATGAAGCCAGAAGGTACTTACATGTTGTTTATTGATTGTGAGAAATGGTGTAAACAACATGGGAAAACGATTGAAGAAGTTGAAAAGGCTGGATATCGTGTGGGTGTAGCTTGGCAAGATGGACGCATGTTTCATGGACCGTATAGTATTCGTATGAATCTAGCATTACCGTTATCGCGTGTACAGGAAGCGTTTGAACGTTTGAATCAATATGTATTCAACGCAAATTGGTAACAAAAAAAGCCGTCGTTGACGGTTTTTTTAATGGTCGGGGTGACGAGATTCGAACTCACGACCTCTTCGTCCCGAACGAAGCGCTCTACCAAGCTGAGCCACACCCCGATACTCTACTGTATATTATATCAAATAAAGAAAATATGGAGTGTGAAAAATGATTACTTTGGTCGTTTTATCAAATAGATAATACCACTGATGACGCTGGTAATAATCGCAAGCACGACATACATCAACAGGAAACCAGCGATACCTGCAACGATATCGACAAAGTCCATTGTGCCGGTATGGGTGATGCCTTGACCGATTTCGATTGCAAAGGTAATCACGATAATCAATGTAAATACATAGATAAATGTTAGCGTAAGGTAGTGATGACGCTTTGCGAGGAATTTAAAGAGTGGATATACAATCGCAATCATTAAAATTCCTAATATACCAATGACTACAAAGTGTAAGTCTTTATCAGATAATCCGATGAGATTATTATCGTTCCATGTCAAGATTGTATTGTGAATGGAAGTGATGAGTTCAATTAGAAAATAGAGAATTTTTGTTAACATAGCGACCTCCTTGGGGAGTATCATAGCAGAATTTAATACTGTTATGAAAGTGATAAAATGATGAGACTTTCAATGCAAGCGATTTAGCAAAACCTAAGGCAATCGAATTTGGTTGGTTATGGTATAATATTGGCATGCGAAAAGCGATTTTTATACTGCTTTTTGGGAGATCGTTATGAATCAAAATGTAAGAAAGATTACCGAAGGGGCAATGATGGTTGCCTTAATCGGCGTATTTATGTTAATTGATAGACAATTCCAAGGGACATTTAGTAGTACGTTTGCGTTCTTATTACCATTACCGATGGTATATTTTGGAGCTAAGTATGGACTGCGTGATAGCTTGATGGTTTTGGTCGCAATTATCTTTGTGTCGTTTATCTTTGCAAGTCCATTTGCGATATTCTTCTTTGTCGCTGAGGCGATTATTGGATTGGTATATGGATGTGGCATTTATCAGAATGTAGAGAGTAAGCGATTATTGCTAAGAACGATGGTTCTTGGTGGACTTACGGAATTACTTGCGGTTGTCATCAATGTAGCAATCTTTGGGGTTAGTTTAGATGAGCTAGTTTTAGAGTTACGTTCAACCTTTGATATGATGCAGAAAACAATGGGTGTAACATTTGCTGCAAATGTAGATATCAACGTACTACTACGGAATATATTCTTCGTTAGTACATTGATGTTAGGTGTTCTAGAAGCAATCGTGACGCATATTTCATCGAGACTCTTATTGAAGAGATTACGTATGAAGATTCCTGAATCGACACCGCTTTATCTATACTATCCACCAAAGTGGATTGGCTATGTGGCACTTGTTGGAATGTTTGGGTATTTATATGTTGGCTCTGGCTATATTAAAACTGAACCGGCGATGACAATTCTTTCGGCGTTAGGAACATTTGCTTATTTCTATCTCACAGCGATGGGGGTTGTTGGTCTATTAGTGATGATTGGACTTCTGGCAAAGGAAAGTCGTAGAATTTTAACATTTGTCGTGTTTATCTTAGCGTTAGCGATGTCATTTCCAGTAGCGCTTTATGGATTTTTATATATTACAACAAACATGCATAAACGAATTGTAGAGGAGGGATATCATGCAACAAAAAATGAGTCGAATTAAACAAGTTGTTTTTGTGGCACTTGCTATCCAGCTTGCGGTTATCATTCTATTACAGTTGATATTTAAGATTAATATTTTACCAGGTATTCTGGTGTTGATTGCGGAATCGTTAATTGCAGTCTATTTGTTAGATTATTTCCAATCCGCAAATGAAGAAGAATCCATTGGATTAGAAAAATATTTAGGTGGTTCTTACGCGGATGCGTATCTCATTGGTGGCGTAGGTATGATGAACTACGATGAAAACTATGTCATCACATGGCAAAGTGAACTCTTTAAGGAAAGAGGTCTTGACCGTATTGGTTCTAAATTATTAAATTGGCTACCAGAAGCTAACGATATTATTTCCGGGGAAACGGAAAAGGTAAATGTTACGATTGACCAATATGTTTATGAAGTTAGTAAGCGTGAAAATGCACCGACGATTTTCTTTAAGGATATTACATTATTAGATAAGTATCGTGGTAAGTATAATGAAGAACATGTTGTGCTTGGCTTGGCTAGTTTTGATAACTATGAAGAGAGTACGATGTATGCGGATGATGCGGATATCGCAAATATCAATGCGACAATTCGTACACCACTCAATGAATACTTCCAAAAGTTTGGTGTCTTCTTAAGAAGATTAAACAACAATCGTTATTTATTAGTACTCAATGAGAGAATTTATCGTGAGATTGTGGCAGATCGTTTTTCAATCTTGAACATCGTACGTAAAGCATCACAAAAAGCTGAAGTATCTATCACATTGTCTATGGCTTTCGCCAAGGGTAGTTCGAACTTTGCGGAGTTAGATGAGACAGTTACGAAGTTAATGGACCTTGCGCAAACGCGTGGTGGTGACCAGGTTGCAATTCAGGTTGTTGGGGAGGATGTAAAGTATTTCGGTGGTTCTACAGAAGCAGCCGAGAAGAGAAGCCGTGTACGTGTACGTGTTATGGCACATGCATTGCGTGACCTCATTCAGAATTCTTCCAACGTGATTATCTGCGGACATAAAAACGCAGACTTCGATTGCATTGGTTCCGCAATCTGTTTATCGAAGATGGCATCCGCTTTCAATAAGCCAGTCAGTATTATTGCCAAGACTGGTGGCATTGAAGAAAAGTTAGATGCGGCGATGAAAGGAAATGAAAAGGAACTTGCAGAGGATATCACGTTTGTAACAGAAGGTGAAGCTATCAACCAACTCAAGGATGATACACTTGTCATCATGACCGACCACCACAATATTCTCCAGTCGAATGGTGCAAAACTCTTAGAGATGGCAGAGCGTATTGTGGTAATTGATCACCATCGTAGAAGTACAGATATGGGTGTAAAACCAATCCTGATTTATATTGAAGCAGGTGCTTCAAGTACATGTGAAATCTTGACAGAGATGATTCCGTTTGTGTCTAGTAAAGTGGACATTTCTGAATTAGAAGCGACATTCATGCTTGCGGGTATGACGATTGATACACGAAAGTGGCGTGAAAGAACAGGTGTACGTACATATGATGCGGCCAGTGCTTTACGTAAACTTGGTGCAGATCCTCAAGTAGCGTATGATTATTTGAAAGATACATATGATGAGTTCGTACTAAAGAGTGCGATTATGAATGCGAGTGAAAGATACCCAGATGGTATTGTGATTGCGGCTGTAGAAAATGAGAAGATTACACGTTCTATTATGAGCCAAGTTGCGGATAGTTTATTAAGTATCCAAGATGTGAAGGCAGCCTTTGTGATTGCCCAGGATAAGAGTACAGGAATCAATAGTATTTCTGCTCGTTCGAATGGTGAAATCAATGTACAGGCAATTATGGAAGCCATGCATGGTGGTGGACATATGACTGCTGCCGCAACACAGCGTAAGGATGCGACAGTCAAAGAATTAAAAGAAGAGTTAATTAATATTATTGAACAACAGAAGAAGGAGGCAGAAGATGAAAGTAATTCTTAAACAAGATGTTAAAAAAGTAGGCAAGCGCGGAGATATCGTCGATGTATCTGACGGTTACGGAAGAAATTTCTTAATCGCAAGAGGTCTTGCGGTTGCGGAATCTAAGGCTAGCTTAGAAATTTTAAAAGAACAGAAATCAGAAGAAGCTGCACTAGAAGCACAGCGTGAACAAGAAGCGCGTGAAAAAGCTGCCTTATTAGAAAAGACAGTGATTACTTTCACAGTGAAGTCTGGTAAAGAAGGAAGAGTCTTCGGCTCCGTTTCTACAAAGCAGATTGTGGAGGCTTTGAATAAACAAGGTATTATTATCGAAAAGCGCAAGATTATTGATACAGAACCAATTCATAGTCTTGGCACAACAAGAGTAAAAGTTGAATTACATAAGAATGTAATCGGTACGATCGTTGTGAAAGTACTGGGAAGTGAGAACTAAGTATGCCACGTGTATTACCTTCTGCACCAGAAGCGGAAGCTAGTTTGCTGGGAACCATGCTTGTATACCCAAGTTCTTCTCGCACAGCACTAGAAGAAGGACTTGAAGCTGACGATTTCTTTATCGAAGCCAATCGTCGGATTTATCATGCATGTGAAGAGTTATATCAAGAAGGAACACAGATTGACTCTACCACTGTTGCGACACGTTTAAAGGATACTGATCTTTTAGATAAGTCTGGTGGAATGGAGTACATTCTAAACTTAATGAACGCAGCAGTAACGAGTGCGAATACACTAACCTATGTAAATCTGATTCGTGATAAAGCTATGATGCGCCGTATGATTGAAGCGGCTGAAAGAGTTGTGGAAGAAGGCTTTAGTGGACAAACAGATTTAAATGATTACCTAGATCATTCGGAGAAAGAAATCTTGAATGTGTCACGTAATCGTAAAGCTGGTGAGTTTAAGAATCCAAATGATGTCTTGAATGAAGTGTTAAAGACGATTCGTGCAGCCTCTGAGAATTCCTCCGAGATTACTGGCTTGAAGACTGGTTTTAATGATTTAGACCGTGTTACACATGGTTTACAGCGTGGAGATATGATTGTTTTAGCTGCACGTCCATCTATGGGTAAGACTGCGGTTGCGTTAAATCTAGCGATGAATGTTGCGCTAATCCCACAAGCACAAAAAGGTGCAATAGCGATTTTCTCACTTGAGATGGGTGCAGAGCAGCTCGCGATGCGTTTATTAAGTGCGAAGAGTCATATCCAAGGTGATAAGTTAAAGACAGGTCGTTTAACCAATGAAGAGTGGAACCGTATTAATGAAGCTTCAGCAGAGTTAAAGGCTTCCAATATCTATATTGATGATATGGCAGGAATCAAGATTCCTGAAATTTTCTCTAAGTGTCGTCGATTACAGGCAGAGCATGGATTAAACATGGTAATGATCGACTATATTCAGTTGATTAGTGGACCATCGGATCGTACTGGTGGAAATCGTCAACAGGAAGTATCTGATATTTCACGTAGCTTAAAAGCACTTGCGCGTGAATTGAAGGTGCCTGTTGTGGCATTATCACAGTTGAGCCGTAGTGTTGAAGCACGTGAAGATAAGCGTCCTATGTTAAGTGACTTGCGTGAATCTGGAGCGATTGAACAGGATGCCGATATCGTTATGATGTTGTATCGTGAGTCTTACTATAACGAAGAGGCAAAAGAACAAGCAAAAGAATCTGGAACAGAGCGTCTAGAAATCAATCTTGCAAAGCATCGTAATGGTGCGACGGGTAGGGTATATGTAGCGTTTGAAGCGGATACAAACGCACTCTATAACATTGCCCCAAATAGACCACAATAATGAAGGAGGAAGGCATGAAAAACTTGATTGCTGTAACAATATGCTTAGTGTTATCAATCGCAATTGTCATCGTGCCTTCTTTTTTCTATCCTTCTTTTGAAGGAATTGAAGCTGGTACAGTAGGTAACTTTAACCAGACTATAGAAGTAACGACTTTAGATGTACATAAGATTTATAAATTATATGAAGATCAAAAATTGATTGGCATCATCAAAGATAAGACTTATATGGATGACCATCTAAAGACCGTATACAAAGAAAAGTATGCAAGCATGTTTCCGGATACGCATATTGGCATAGCGAATAATATGTATCTTGTAGAAGAGATGAGTACAAATGTCTATACGGATGCGGATGCAGAAATCATGCAGTATTTAGACGATCATTCTCTATATAGTGTTGCCTGTAAATCAATTTCTTTCTCAGATAATAATGAAGAGTATGCACGAATCTTTATAAAGTCAGAAGATATCTATCAAGAAGCTTTACAAAAGTATCTTTCTTATTTCATCGATGAAGATACATTAGAAGCTATTCACGAACATCATGTAATTTCAAACCTAACAGAATATGGTGTGATGACAATGGGCTTTAAAATCAATGAAACAATACAGATTGCGGATGCCTACGCATCCGTTAAGGATATTAAAACTACGGAAGAAGAAGTATTACATTATTTATCCTATGGTGATAATGAAAATCTAGTGTATTACACAGTTGAAGAAGGAGATACACTAGATTCAATTGGTTTACAGAATTATGGATTAACTGCCGAGCAGTTAATACGTATCAATCAAGATGTTATTAAAGATAGCAGTCAGCCATTAACTGCAGGTACAAAACTCTGTGTAACTTACTTCACATCGCCAATCGATGTGTATGTTTATAAACAAAGACTACAGAAGGAAACATTGTTTTATAAGACTTCTGTATTAGAGGATAATACTGTCGAAAGTGGTCAAAAAGTTGTTAGACAAAGTGGTGCAAATGGTTCAAAGAATGTGCTTTACCATGAAACATGGGTGAATGGAGTGTTTAAAACAGGACAAGAACTTTCATCTGTTGTTACAGCAGCTGGACAAGATGAAGTTGTGGCAATTGGGAAGAATAGTGATTTAGGGATTGGCAGTGGTAGTTTTGCCTATCCGGTTGAACATCCTGAGATCATCTGTGAATATGGTTGTTATGCGGGGTTTGAGTCGATTGATTTTATCAATCGATATAATCGATGGGGCAATGTGATGGCTGTCGATACTGGGGTTGTCAAAGAAAAGGGTTATACAGATGAACTAGGAAACTACGTCATTATTGACCACCATAATGGCTATCAGAGCGTATATGGTCATCTATACTTACCGTGTACACTGGAAGTTGATACAGTTGTAAGAAAAGGTGATGTCATTGGTAAGATTGGTATGACTGGAAAAGCGACAGGACCACATGTGACATTCAGCTTATTGCAGAACGGTAAGTCGGTGAATGCATGTTCTGCATTAATGGATTGTGAGGGTTTGGACTGATGATGGACTTTGCACTATTGGCGAGTGGCTCAAAAGGAAATAGTTTTGTAATTGTAGATGGTACTACAAAAGTTATGATTGATTGTGGTACAACAAAGAAATATTTATTTGAGCATCTAAAAGAATTACAGATATCATTAGATGATTTAGATGCAGTGCTAATCACACATAATCATTCTGATCATATCTCGCAAATCAAGCATTTTGCATCACTACCAATCTACTCTCCAATTGAGATACCAAAGATTGATACTTTCTACGTAAAGCCAGGTTCTTCCTTTACAATTGAAACCTTATGCTTTACGCCAATTGCGTTATCACATGATGCGTTAAACACAGTTGGATATATTGTTGAAAATGGAATTGAAAAACTTGTCTATATTACAGATACTGGGTATATCAATGAGAAGCATATTCCGCGCATCAAAGATGCGGACTATATTGTGTTAGAGTCGAATCATGATGTACAGATGTTGATGGCAACGAGTCGTCCACAGTTTACCAAACAAAGAATTTATAGTGATACAGGACATTTGTGTAATGAGGATTGTGCAGCTGTTCTTGATAAAATTGTGACAGAGAAGACAAAGATGATAATTCTTGCGCATTTAAGTGAACAAGCAAATACACGCAAGAAAGCACTAGATACAACAGTACATGCATTACAAAATCATTTGGGGTTACTGCATAAAAACCTGCTTGTATGTGCAGCAGGACAGTATGAGATGATTAGAAAGGGTATATATGATGAAGAAGTTGATGCCGGTAGCGTTAGCGCTATTATTGGTATGGAATCTAGTCCTAACAATAATGTTGATTAGGAATCTGCAAAAGAATACTACAGGCAATAGTTCCCTTGAAGATATGAATAGTACAAACTATACGACATCTGACTATACTGGTGCGATTGAAAAGAGCAGAAGTAGTGTGGTTACGGTTGAAAGTGATGGTTCTTACTATAGTGGAATTATCATTGCGAAAGAGAAGGAAACAGTCCACATTTTAACAACTGCAAAGGCAACAAAGAATGGTAGCCCAAATGTTGTGTTTGATAGTGGTGTGCATGTTGGCTCTACCGTCATAGGTGATGATGGTGAAAGTGGAGTCGCGCTACTGCAGGTAACAACAAACTTTGAAGTAAAGCCATTTACGATTTTAGATACAACTGCTTTAGCACAAGGAGCAAATGTGGTTGTGATGAGTGGTAGAAATCTAACGACTGGTAGTGCAGTTGTCAGTAGCGGTATTGTTTCAGAACCTGGTGTATGGCGAATGAATGGTACAACAACTTGGTTATCTTCCATGCTAGAAATGGATACACCTATCACTTCGATTCAAGAGGGTGGTGCTGTCATTGATTTAAATGGATCTCTCGTTGGTGTTGTTGCGAGTCAACCATTCCAAGGCAACTCTCGTATGGAGTATGCAATTACTGCTAATGAAATCAAACTGATTTACAACGCACTTAAAACAAATGGAAAAGTTACACGTGGTGCGTTGGGCGTTGTGGTGCGTAATGTATCAAGTATGCTTGCATATGAAAAGAGTGCACAGGGTATTAACATTGATATGAAGACTGGTGTATATGTTCAAACAGTCGTCGAAAAGAAAGATGCAGGAGATGGTCTTCAGGTTGGGGATATTATCACTATGATTGATGGAATCGAAATGTCTTCCTATCAAGATGTGCTTGCGAGAATGTACATGCATTCAGCTGGTGATACGATAAATGTATCTATCATCCGTGGTGGCGAAAGTAAGCAGATTGGTGTGGTTTTACAATGATCAAGATGATTGCCTGTGGCAAACTAAAAGAGAAGTGGATGAAGGATGCTATCGCAGAGTATGTAAAGCGTATCCGTCCTTACGATAAGATTGACGTTATAGAAGTGCAGGATGAAAAAGCACCAGAGACAAACTCCGCTGCTGAAAATGAACAAGTAAAGGTGATAGAAGGGCAGCGGATATTAAAAAATATCCGTGATGATGAATATCTGATTTTACTAGATCTTGCGGGTGTGGATATCGATTCTATCGCGCTAGCGAATAAAATACAGGATTGTTATAATCGTGCTAGAAGTAAGATTACATTTGTGATTGGTGGTTCTTTGGGATTAAGCAATGAATTGATTCAGCGTGCTGACTTCCGTTGGCGTATCTCTAAGGCAACCTTTCCACATCAACTTTGTAGAATACTAGTAGTAGAACAAATCTATCGTAGTTTTCGCATTCTTCATAACGAGCCATATCATAAGTAAATTTCTAAGATAGAAATATTGTATCGAATTGCAACTTCTATATATGTAACCGCTTGTATCTGAAACAAGTATGTTATAAAATACAGATATAGTAAGTAAAAATTATCAGGAGGATAAACCAATGAAAGAAATTACTGTTACAGTTGTTGACCCAGTAGGATTACATGCACGTCCTGCTACAGTTGCTGTAAATGCTGCAAGCAAGTTTAAGAGCGAAGTGAAGGTATCTTACAAGGGCCGTACAGTGAATATGAAGTCTATTATGGGTGTTATGTCACTTGGAATTCCTACACAGTCTGAAATTACAATTTCCTGTGAAGGTGATGACGAAGATTCAGCTGTTAAGACAATTGAAGACGTATTACGCGCTCAAAAAGTTATTGCTTAATAGATAACAATAAGGGGAGAAAGATGTTTTGGCATCTTTCTTTTTTATTATGCTAAAATAAGATTAAGGAGCTAAAAAATTATGTATTTAGATGAATATAAGCGTTGGCTTTCTGCAAACTTAATCGATTTTGATTTACATGCAGAATTAGCTAGTATTGAAAATGATGATGAAGCAATCAAAGAGAGATTTGCAGTGGCTTTGAAGTTTGGTACTGCTGGTTTAAGAGGTACTCTTGGTGCTGGCACAAACCGTATGAATATCTGGGTTGTTCGTCAGGCAACACAGGGTGTTGCGGATTGGGTTAAGACACAAGGTGGTACACAGACTGTTGCGATTAGTTATGATAGTCGTTTAAAGGGTTGGACTTTTGCGAAGGATGCGGCTGCAGTACTAGCCGCAAATGGTATCCATGTTCGTTTATATGATGAACTAATGCCTGTACCTGCTTTGAGCTTTGCGACAAGATACTATCACTGCAACGCAGGTATTATGATTACAGCATCACACAATCCTGCAAAATACAATGGCTTTAAAGCGTATGGACCAGATGGTTGTCAGATGACAGATGATGCGGCTGCGATTGTATATGACCAGATTCAAAAGACAGATGTACTAACTGGTGCGAAATACATTACTTTTGCGGAAGGTGTAGAGAAGGGCTTGATTCGGTTTGTTGGAGATGATTGCAAGGAAGCACTCTATCAAGCAATTGAATCTAGACAAGTTCGTCCAAATCTTTGCAAGACGGCAGGCTTGAAGCTTGTGTATTCTCCATTAAATGGTACTGGTCTTGTGCCTGTAACACGCGTATTAAGTGATATGGGTATTACAGATATTACTATCGTTCCTGAACAGGAATATCCAAATGGATACTTTACAACATGTCCTTATCCAAACCCTGAAATCTATGAAGCATTAGAGAAGGGCTTGGAACTTGCAAAGAAGGTTGGTGCTGATTTAATGTTGGCAACTGATCCTGATGCTGACCGTGTAGGAATTGCGATGAAGTGTCCAGATGGTTCGTACGAACTCGTATCTGGTAATGAAATGGGTGTACTTTTACTAGATTACATCTGTGCTGGACGTATTGAGAAGGGCACAATGCCTAAGAATCCAGTGGCTGTTAAGTCTATCGTATCTACACCGCTAGCCGATTTGGTTGCGAAGCACTATGGTGTTGAACTACGTCATACATTAACAGGGTTCAAGTGGATTGGTGATCAGATTGCACAACTTGAAGCGCATGGTGAAGAAGAACGTTTCATCTTTGGTTTTGAAGAGAGCTATGGTTATTTAGCAGGTTCTTATGTACGCGATAAGGATGCGATTGTTGGATCAATGTTAATCTGTGAGATGGCTGCGTACTATCGTAGTATTGGATCTTCCATCAAACAGCGTCTAGAGGAAATTTACGCACAGTATGGGCGTTTCCTCAACAAGGTTGATAGCTATGAGTTTGATGGCCTTTCTGGTATGGATAAGATGGCTGGTATCATGAATACATTACGTACTAATCCACCAGTAGAATTTGCAGGACGTAAGGTTGTTTCTCTAACAGACTACAACAAGCCTGAAGAGACAGGTTTACCGAAGGCAAATGTGCTTATCTTTGGTTTAGAAGATGGAGCTACAGTTGTTGTTCGTCCTTCTGGTACAGAGCCTAAGATTAAGACATACTTTACAACTTTAGGTAAAGACTTAGCTGAAGCACAGAAGGAAAAGGATGAGTTAGCAGCAGTACTTAAGCCTTTATTCTCCTAAGAATTAGAATATAGATAGATGCAGGTTGATGTCTGCATCTTTTTTTTCTATGCTAGTTTATACGTTTTTCGTTATCTATCTGTATTCATTCGATACTGGCAATGTTAAAATAAGTGTAACGTAGTTACGGAGGATCACATATGAATTTAGAACGTATCATTGAAGAGTTTCATCAGGGTCATTCCTTGAATGCATATGAGGTGTTTGGCGCCCACTTTGTGGACGGGGGAGTTCGATTCACAGTGTATGCGCCCCATGCGGAAAATGTATGGGTTGTTGGATCATTTACAAACTGGGATGAGAACCAAATCTTGATGGAGAGAATGAACTTTCAAGGTGTATGGACAATTACAGTTCCATCTTTGAACGAGTGGGAAGTTTATAAGTATAAGATTCAAACTAGAACAGGAAATATTCTGTATAAAGCTGACCCATTTGCTTTCTATAGCGAGACAAGACCAAATACTGCAAGTAAGCTTGTTGATTTAAGCAAGTTATCTTGGACGGATGAGAAGTGGTTGAATAACCGTAGTTTAAACTTTGATAAGCCAATGAATATCTATGAGTTATATGTTGGTGGATGGAAGCGTAATGGTGAGCATCCATATTCGTATGATATGCTCGCGGATGAACTGATTCCATATATCAAGGAGAATGGTTATACACATATTGAGCTAATGCCTCTCAGTGAGTATCCATTCGATGGATCTTGGGGATATCAAGTCAGTGGTTACTATTCCTTAACAAGTCGTTATGGAAATCCACAGGAGTTTAACCGCTTTGTGAACCGTTGCCATGCGGCAGGAATTGGTATCATTATTGACATGGTGCCTGTTCACTTCGTGAAGGATGACTTTGGGTTACGTTACTTTGATGGAGAAGCGTTATATGAATATCCAAATGAATATGACGCAAACTCTGAATGGGGTACGCTGAACTTTAACTTATGGAATGAAGAAGTACGTTCCTTCTTAATGTCATCTGCAGCGTTCTGGGTGAATATGTATCATATGGATGGTATCCGTATCGATGCGGTTTCTAACCTCATTTATTGGGCTGGCAATCGTGATAGAGGTACAAATGACGGTGCTATCTACTTTGTAAAGCGTTTGAACTATTACATGCATAAGGAATTTCCAACTGTCATGATGATTGCAGAGGATAGCTCCGATTTCCCTAATGTAACAGCACCTACGGAAAAGGATGGTCTGGGCTTTGACTATAAGTGGGATCTTGGTTGGATGAATGACACATTAAAGTATTATGGAACAGATCCTATCTATCGTTATTATGATCATCACAAGTTGACTTTCTCAATGGCTTACTTCTATAGTGAAAAGTTCTTAATGCCATTTAGCCATGATGAAAATGTACATGGTAAGCATACTGTCATCGACCGTATGTGGGGGGACTATGATGCAAAGTTTGCACAAGCGAAGAACTTATATGCATACATGTATGCTCATCCTGGCAAGAAGTTAAATTTTATGGGAAATGAACTCGGTTCTTTCCGTGAGTTTGATGAAACTCGTGAAATTGATTGGGAATTACTCCAGTATCCTAAGCACTATTCCTTCAATTTATTTATTAAAAAGCTAAATGAGTTATATCTATCACATGCATGCTTGTATGAAGCGGATTACAGCTATGATGGCTTCAAGTGGATTGATGCGGATAATAATGTACAGAGTGTATATTCCTTCTACCGTAGTAGTAAGGATGAATACCTTGTATGTGTATTGAACTTAAGTAATACAACATATGAAAGCTTTGAGTTAGAGATGCCACAAAGTGGATATTATAAGGAAATCTTGAACTCAGATAATCAAATTTATGGTGGCAATGGAATGGTCCATCCAAGAGCGATCCGTACTTCTAAGAAGACTGGAAAGAATCTCTTGAAGATGAATCTTGCGCCATTTACGGCCATTTGGTTTGTAGCGAAGAAAAACAGAGGTAAGAAATAAAGATGTCAATATTTAATGCGTATTTAGATGATTTTGGAAAGATAACGGTAACGATTGATCGCAGTTTTTATCGGGGTGAATCAAGCCGTTTCCAATTGACGGGAATGGGCGGCTATGTCGAGGAATTGTCAATTGAAGGTGTGGAGACACACGATAGTTTTATCTTATATCGTCTAAAGGGTCTATATGAGCCTAATTTCCGTATGGATTATCAAGTGCGTGAAAGTCATGGTAGATATACTCCGTTAGTTACTAGACTCATTGTAAAGCGTGAACGCTTCAATGCTTTGTATGGTTATGAGAAGGATGATTTAGGATCACATTATTCACCAGAACATACATGGTTTAAGGTGTGGGCACCAACAGCTGTTAATGTAACACTGTCCTTGGATGTTAGTGGTGTTCAGATACTAAAGGCAATGGAACCTAGTGAAATGGGTACTTGGTATGTAAAAGTGCCTGGAGACTTTAAACATGCGATATATACATATTTGGTAGAACGCAATGGTAAGGTAGTGAAGTCATTAGACCCATATGCATATAGTTGTAATGGCAATGCAAAGGCAAGTGCTGTTATTGATTTGTCTGAGTTAGATAAGATTAAGGATTATCCAATTGAGAAACCAATTACGCCGACAGAATCTATTATCTATGAGTGTAGTGTTCGCGATATGACAATGCATCCATTTACAGGAACAAAAACACATGGAAAGTTTAGCTCTCTATGTGAGGATGGAACTGAGTATAGGGGTCTACCTACTGGTTTAAACTATATTAAATCCTTGGGTGTGACGCATGTGCAGTTTATGCCACTAACAGACTTTAGTACAGTTGATGATTTTAAACCAGAGCTTAACTACAACTGGGGATATGATCCCCGTCAGTATCTATCTTTAAAGGGTAGTTTTAGTTCTGTTCCAGACCATCCATATGTACGCATGAAAGAATTTAAAGAGCTTGTAGCTTGTCTTCACCGCAATCATCTTCGTGTCACGCTAGACGTTGTGTTTAATCACGCATATGATGTTGCGGAAACTGCGTTTGATTGTTTGGTTCCATATTATTACTTCCGCTATAACGAAGAAGGATATATGTCTAACGGTTCTTACTGTGGTAATGATTTTGCCTCAGAGATGCCGATGGCTTCTAGATATCTTGTGTATGTTATTCGTAATCTAATGCAGATTTATGGCATTGATGGTTTCCGTTTTGACTTAATGGGTATCATTGATGTGGCAACGATGAATAAGATTCGTAATGAGGCAATCCGAAATAATCCTAATGCACTCATCTATGGGGAGGGTTGGGATATGCCAACGATGTTACAAGGATCGCAAAAGGCAAATATTCATAACCAAGGTGCGATGCCTCATATTGGTCACTTTAATGATTACTTCCGTGATGTAATCAAAGGAAAGACAAGTGAAAGTGAGAAGTATGAACGTGGATATGCGACCGGTAACTGGAATAACGCATTTGCTAGCTTGGCTGCACTAACAGGAAATGTTCTAGATACACCGCATTTTAAGAGATTCTTCTCTCCGGATCAGTCTATCAATGGTTTTGAAACGCATGATAATAGTACTGTATGGGATAAGATGCATGCATGTTGTAATAATGAAGATAGAGCCACTCGTATTCGTCGCCAGAAGATGATGATTGCGATTACGATGGTTTCACAAGGTGTACCATTTATACATGCTGGTTTTGAATTCTGTGGTACAAAGAAGGATAATCATAACTCCTATAACGCCCCAGATGAAATTAACCGTATGGATTGGGAAAGAATGGAATATTACCAAGAAGTTGTGAAGTATTTCCGCAAAGCGACTGCTTTGCGTAGATCTGTAAGTGAATTCTGTCTGAAAACTGCGTTAGAAATCAATGAAAAAGTGAAAGTTTGGGTTGCGGATGACCAGACGGTGTTCTATGATATTGCAGGTTCGAAAGGCAATGCAGAAACGATTCGTGTCATGATTAATCCATCAACTGGTGATCGCTTCTATCGTTTTGATGAGAAGTGGCGAGTTATCTTTGATGAAAATGGGAATAGCCAAGAAGCTAAATCAAGTCATGTATGTGTTCCAGCATTAAGCCTAATCGTATGCAAGAGGTAGAAGATGGGATTATTTGGAAATCTATTCGATAGCGAAAAAAGACACTTTCATCAAGCTGAAGTACTCGCAGATAAAGTTTTGAAATTGGAAGAGACTTATGCGCAGAAATCAGATGATGAGTTACGTGAAGTAACAAAACAACTACAAGAAAAAATACAGGCAGGAGCATCTTTAAAAGATGTACTGCCTGATGCTTTTGCGAATGCTCGTGAAGCCGCAAAGCGTGTTCTAAATGAGTTTCCATATCGTGTTCAGGTATTAGGTGGCATCCTATTACATGAAGGTGATATTGCGGAGATGAAGACCGGTGAAGGTAAGACGTTAACAGCTGTTATGCCAATCTACTTACATGCCTTAGCGGGTAAGGGTGCACATGTTGTAACTGTCAATGAGTATCTTGCCAAACGTGATGCGGAATGGATGGGACGTGTATATACGTTCCTTGGTCTAACGGTAGGATGTAATTTGCATTCACTTTCTGAAAGTGAAAAAAGAGATGCGTATGCTTGTGATATTACCTATACAACAAACTCAGAACTAGGCTTTGATTATCTTAGGGATAATATGGTAATGCGCAAGGAACAGCGTGTTTTACGTGGTTTGCACTACGCAGTATTGGATGAGGTTGACTCCATCTTAATCGATGAAGCACGAACACCTTTAATTATCAGCGGTCCTGGTCCAGTGTTAGATCAACAGTATATTCAGGCTGATCGTTTTGCAAAGAGTTGTAAGAGAGACGTTGATTTTGAGATTGACCGTGAAGACCGTACCGTTGTATTAACGGATGCCGGCTTAAAGAAAGCTGACCGTGCCTTCGGCATTGAAAACATCTATAATGGTGAACATGTAAGCATAGTTCACTATATTCAAAATGCAATGCGTGCTAACTATCTCATGACTAGGGATGTTGAGTATGTAGTGGGTGATGATGAAATTATTCTTGTAGACCAGTTTACTGGTAGAAAGATGGCTGGTCGTGAATTTAGTGATGGATTACATCAAGCGATTCAAGCCAAAGAAAATGTTGGTATCAAGCAAGAAACAATTACACTTGCGACAATTACTTATCAGAACTTCTTCCGTTTATATGACCTGTTAAGTGGTATGACTGGTACGGCAAAGACAGAAGAAGACGAATTCTTGAATACTTATAACATGCGTGTGTATGAGGTGCCTACCAATAGACCTATAGCACGTATTGATGAACCTGATTTGGTATTCAAAGATAGACATGAAAAATATGAGGCAATCGTTAAACATACAAAAGAACTACATGAAAAGGGACAGCCAGTCTTAATCGGTACCTTATCTATCGGTATCAATGAAGCACTCAGTGAAATGTTAAAGAAGCAGAATATTCCTCATCATGTATTGAATGCAAAAAATGATGAAAATGAAGCTGAGATTATTGCGAAGGCAGGACAAAAGTTTGCGGTAACAGTTGCGACGAATATGGCTGGTCGTGGTACGGATATTAAGCTTGGTGAAGGTGTTGCACAGCTTGGTGGTCTTGCGGTACTTGGTAGTGAGCGCCATGAAGCAAAGCGTATCGATAATCAGTTGCGTGGACGTTCTGGTCGTCAAGGTGATCCAGGTTTCTCTAGATTCTATTGTTCCATGGATGATGATTTGATTGTGGAATATCATACAGACGAAAGTGAAGGGATGATTGAACGCTTTGAACATGACAAAGAAAATATCAATAAGATGAGAGCGCTCATTGACCGCACGCAAGAAAGAGCAGAAGGTCTACACTTTGATACACGTAAAAATACACTTGAATATGACGATGTATTAATGGCACAACGTCATTTGATTTATGATCAACGAGATAAGGTACTTGACCTTGAGGATATGGAACCGCTCGTTTATGAACTTGTAAAAGAGAATGTATCTGCTGCAATTGAAGGCTATTATCAGATTCCGAACAAGAATGATGCAAAGGAGAAACTTGCACAATATTTAAATAGTTTAGGAATTGATGGTAAACAGTATGCGGAGACAATCCATAGAGGATCACAAGAAGAGATTACGGATGCAATTATAGATGTATACCATAAACAAACTGCAGAACTTCCGCAAGGAGAACTACAGCGAATGGTAAAGTTTATCTTCTTACAGATTCTAGATCGTGAGTGGATTCACCATGTGGATGTGATGGAACATTTAAAGACAAGTGTTCGTTTACGCAGTTATGCGAATGTAAAGCCAATTGACGCATATCGTGAAGAGGGCTTTAATCGCTTCAATGCAATGATGCAGAATATCTCTGAACAGACAGTTTCTACATTATTGCATATTCAAACAAATAATGAATCAGCCATGTAAGCATGATGGAAACCGGGGTGCTAACCAAACAGTATTCCGGTTTTTTGTATGCATGATACTAGAAAATGATATGGTTTTCAGAAATAAAGCTTGTCCAAACGCAAAAAATTACAAGTAAAATTACAAATCACAAAAATAACATTGTTAGGGGGTACTATTTTGTGAAAAAATAAGCTATCATGAGTTTAACAAATGGAGGGAACATAATAATGAAAAGACTGAGTATCTCTTTGGTTACTCTTGTTTTAGCCGCATCTCTTGTAGGCTGTAACAAGGCAACTGAGACAACAACGTCCAGTAAAATGAAGCCTGGTACTTATACAGCTTCTGCTGCTGGTATGAACGACGATGTTACTGTAGAAGTAGAAGTAACAGAAAATGAAATTAAGTCAGTTAAGGTGACTTCTCACGCTGAAACTCCAGGTATCGGTGGGGAACTTGTTGACAAGGATGGGAAGGTTGTTACAACTGGGGGTGTAGCACCTGTTCAATTAATTCCAGAAGAAATCGTTAAGAATCAAAGTTTATCAGTCGATAATGTGACTGGTGCAACAATTACATCAGGAGCTATTAAGACTGCTGTTAAGGACGCTATCAAACAAGCAGGTGGTGATCCAGATGCATTTAAGAAAGAAGTAACTTACGAAGATAGAAAAGACGTTGAAGCTGACGTTGTCGTAGTAGGTGGCGGTGGAGCTGGTCTTGCGAGTGCTGTTGAACTTTTACAGAATGGCAAGAGCGTAGCAATTATCGAAAAAGCCGGTGAAATCGGTGGTGATACATTAGTTTGTGGTGCGATTTATAATGCACCAGACCCAGCATTACAACAACATGCTGAAATGAGTGATGCTGTTAAGACTACAATTGAGAAGGCTTTAGCTGAAACTCCAATCAATGATCAACATGCAGCATTACAAGCTGAAGTAAAAGCGCAATGGGATGCATATAAGGCTGCTGGTAGAACAGACCTATTTGACTCCAAGGAATGGTATGCATTACAGACTTGGATCAATGGTGATAAGGTCGCAAATCTCGATCTTGTTAAGGCATTATGCTATAACGCATTTGGTGGATATGAATGGATTGAATCCATGGGTATGACATTCCAGGATAAGATTTCTCAGGGTGCTGGTTCCTTATGGCAACGTACACATACATCTACAATGAAGATGGGTACAGGCTTTATTTCCGTATACGCTGATATGCTTGAGAAGTATGGTGATAAGGTTACATTATTAACAGAAGCTACAGCTACAAAACTTGTACTTGATAATAATAAAGTTACAGCTGTTAAGGCTACAGATAACCATACAGGTAAAGAAATTACATTTAAGGCTAAAGACGGTGTCGTATTAGCTACTGGTGGTTTTGGTGCTAATGCTAAGATGGTTCAGGAATACAATACAACAGGTAAGTGGCCAGATCTTTCTAGGACAGGCACGACAAACCGTTTCTCAGCATCACAGGGTGATGGTATCACAATGGCTAAGGATGCTGGTGCTTCCTTAACAGATATGGAACAATTACAGCTTCTATATTTAGGTAACTTAGTTGATGGTCAGATTTCTAAGTTCCCAGCACGTGCAGTTAACGGTACAGACCAGATTATCTTCATCAATAAGGAAGGTAAGCGTTTCGTTCGTGAAGACGGTCGTCGTGACCAGATTTGCGGTGGTGTTCTAAATCAAACTGATAAGATGTTCTATATCCTTGAAAGTGGCGATGGTGCTGGTTATAAGGATATCAAGGACCCAGAGTGGAGAAGTGGTGATGGATTCACATTTGAATACCTTGAAAAGAATGGATTTATCATTTACGCCGATACATTGGAAGAACTAGCTAAGAAGTTAGATATGGATCCAGCAACATTACAGGCAACTGTAGATGAATTCAACAAGAGTGTTGAAAGTGGAAGTGACGAATTCGGAAGAACTCTATACTCTACAAAACTTGAGCATGGACCATGGGTTGTAACTCCTCGTCAGGCTTGTGTTCACCATACAATGGGTGGTGTAACAATCGATCCAGAAGCACGTGTACTCAATGAAAAGGGAGAACCAATCAAGGGCTTATACGCTGCTGGTGAAATTACTGGTGGTATCCACGGTGCTAACCGTTTAGGTGGTAACGCTGTAGTAGATACAGTCGTATTCGGTAAGTTATCTGCTGATACATTACTAGCTGATACAAAATAATCGCATTCAAATATCGAATGAGTTAAGGTCTGAGTTTGCTCAGACCTTTCTTGTAAACAGGGAGAAATGAATATGAATAAACTTATAAAGGCATTTCTTGTGTCTACAATTATATTATTATCAGGATGTAATCTATTTCCGGAAAGAAGTAAGAAACCTGTAATTTATCTATATCCCGAGAAAACGACGGAGGTAGATGTAAAAGTAAATCTTGATGGTAAGTTTACAACAACTTATCCAAAGTACAATGATGGTTGGAAAGTTGTGGCAGAGCCAGATGGAACACTTCATGCACTAGATAATAAGAATTCGTATTACTGCTTATTCTGGGAAGGTGTTGTGAATTATACTCCAGACTTTTCAACTGGCTTTGTTGTAGAGGGGTCGAAGACAGAAACTTTCTTGGAAGAAGCACTTACCAAACTAGGGTTGAATGATTGCGAAAGAAACGAGTTTATTATTTATTGGCTACCATACATGCAGGACAATGCCTATAACTTAATCTCTTTCCAGAATGAAAACTATACAGATCACGCTGAATTAGATATTTCACCAAAGCCAGATACAGTGATTCGTGTTATGATGGCATGGAAACCGTTGAAAGAATCAACAACGATTCAACCACAGCAGTTAGACAGTGTAGAACGCAAGGGATTTACAGTGGTTGAATGGGGTGGAACAGAATATAAATAGTAATATTTCTCAAAAATAATACTTCTGTTATACTTAGAACCAAGGAGAATGAATAGATGAAAATAAGAAAGTTTTTACTTGGCTTGATTGCCATGGCACTTCTTTGGGTAATTTCACCTGTACATGCAGAAGAAACGAATGCTGATTTCGATCAGTTTATGCGAAATGAATTCATCCAAATGATGGAAGATGATTATACATCATTACATTTTGCATTAAAGGATTATGAAAAATATGGTATTACAAAACCACAGCCAACAATTGGTGAACCTCCAACTTTAGATAACTCAAAGAGTATCGCAAAAGTAGAGGAGTCTTTAAAGGGATTAGAGAAGTTTAATTATGACGAGTTGTCAGATATACAACAGCATGATTACGATACATATAAGTATTACTTAGAAAGTACTCGTGAACTCTTGAATTATCCAATGTTTGATTTCCAGTTCTTACCAAATCGTGGTATTCAGAGTAATTTAATTACAAACTTTACAGAGTTTGTGTTCTACAAGCAAGAAGATATCGATGATTATTTATCTGTATTAGAGAGTGTTCCAGCATATATTGAAGGTGCACTAGAAGTTACGCGCACGCAGGTACAAAATGGTTACTTCATGACAGATGATGCTTTAGATAGTACATTAGATGGAATTGAAAAGTTCGTTGCAAAGACAGACAATAACCCACTCATTCAGATTTTTAATCAGAATGTAGATAAGTTTGAGGGCTTGAGTGAGGAACAGCGTACTGCATATAAAGAAAAGAATCGTGATTTTATCTTAAACACATATATTCCTGAGTATCAAAAGCTTGCACAAGAACTTGAAACATTCCGTGGGACACGTACATCATTAAGTTTGTATGATTTACCTGATGGAAAAGAATATTACGCAGCATTATTACGTTCAAAGTCAAGTTCATCCGCTTCTTTACAAGAATTATTTGATTTAACAGATGAGCAGTTAAAGAAGTTAATTGATGAAGCTAGAACTTTGTATTTGAACGCTAAGAAGGATGACAACTTAGAAGAAGCATTATCAGAGAAGGATCCTACAGAGATTCTCAATACATTACAGGGACATTTACAGGAGTTCCCAGAAGGTCCTGAAGTAACATTTACAGCAAGTTACTTAGATCCATCTGTTGCTAATGATGCGATTGTTGCGTATTACATGCAGCCACCAATTGATGATTTCTCAAACAACGTGATTAAGATTAATGGTGATAATGTAAATTCAACAAATGAAATGTATAGTACTTTAGCGCATGAAGGTTTCCCTGGACACTTATTCCAGATTACTTGGTACTTGAATACAAATCCAAATCCATTACGTACACAACTCAGCAATATCGGTTATACAGAAGGTTGGGCAATGTATTGTGAGGATGTTTCTTGGGCATATTCTGACTTAAATGATGGGGCCAAGGAAGAAAACCGTATCAATACAAACTTAAACTATATCTTACCTGCACAGGCTGATTTCTTAGTAAATGGCATGGGATGGGATGAGAAAAAGTTAGGAAAATACTATGAATCATTGGGATTAAATGCTTCTGCAGCTTCAAATGTAATGTCGGCTGTAACGCAAGAACCGGGTTCTATCGTTCCTTATGGTATTGGTCTAACATATTATCTTCACTTCCGTGATCAAGCACAGTCTGCACTTGGAAAGAAGTATGATGTAGTAGAATTCAACCGTATGTTATTAACACATGGTGATCGTCCATTTGATATCGTACAGAAGGACTTAGAAAAGTATCTGGAAGCTAGTGGTGCTAGTACTACAACTTCTACTTCTAACAAGTCATTTATCAATCCAGGTAAGATTGGTCTTTGGGTATCGTTAGCAGCTACAGTGTTAATTTTAGTTGTTGTTTTCGTTCGTAAGAAAAAAGAAAATAACTATCAATAAAATAGTGAAAAATCATACCGAAGTGGTATGATTTTTTATATAAGAGGAGCAAGTACTGGAATGGATAATCAATGGACAGAATGGTTGCATCAAGAATGGAAAAAAGAATATTTCTTGAAGCTTTCGGAGTTTTTGAAAAATGCCTATGAAACAAAAGAGATATATCCACCCAAACAGCAGGTTTTCTCCGCATTTCATCACTGTGATTATTCGGATATCAAGGTAGTTATTCTTGGACAAGATCCATATCATCAAAAAGGGCAGGCACATGGTTTGTGTTTCTCGGTTAACCCAGGTGTTAAGATACCGCCAAGTCTTTTGAATATGTACAAGGAATTACAAACAGAATATGGATATCCAATTCCCAATAATGGGTATCTTGTGCCGTGGGCAAAGCAGGGTGTGTTTCTGTTGAATACAGTGATGACGGTAGAAGATTCTCATCCGCAGAGTCATGCTGGCATGGGATGGGAAATATTCACTGATCATGTAATACAAAAAATCAATGAAAAGAAAGAACCGGTGGTCTTCCTGTTGTGGGGAAGAGCAGCTAGAAATAAAGCATGCATGATTGATAAAATGAAGCATCTTGTTTTAGAGGCAGCACATCCATCACCTTTGTCTGCATACAATGGTTTCTTCGGATGTAATCACTTCAAAAAAGCAAATGAATTTCTAGAGAAAAATAACCGTAAGGGGATTGATTGGCAGATTAAAGATATTTGAGATTTTCATCAAAAAATTGAATAAAAAAACGAGATATTTTACATATGGTAATGTTCTGATTATCAATATTAGTTTATAATGTAAGCGTATCCATAGTTTTGATTAAGGAGGACTTTATGAGATCTAATGCAATGGTTGCGATGATTCTTGCGGGTGGCCGCGGAAGCCGTCTGCATGACTTGACGAAGAAAGTCGCAAAGCCTGCAGTGCATTTTGGCGGAAAGTATAGAATTATTGACTTTCCACTGAGTAATTGTGCAAATTCAGGTATTAACACAGTAGGTGTATTAACACAATATGAATCCGTTTTATTAAATGCTTATGTTGCAAAAGACCAGTTTTGGGGTCTTGATACAAATGATGGTGGTGTGTTCGTCCTTCCACCACGTGAACGAGATCAGACGGGTTTTGAAGTATATCGTGGAACAGCGGATGCAATCACACAGAATATTGATTTCTTAGATAGTATCGAACCAGAATATGTTCTCATTTTATCTGGTGACCACATCTACAAGATGAACTATGAAAAGACGTTAAAGCATCATATCGCAAAAGGCGCTGATGCGACAATCGCTGTATTGCAGGTTCCAATGAAGGAAGCTTCCAGATTCGGTATCATGAATTGCGATAAGAATGATATGGTTCAGGAATTTGAGGAGAAGCCTGCGCATCCAAAGAGTAATTTAGCTTCCATGGGCATTTACATCTTTACGTATAAGACACTACGTAAATACTTACTTGAAGATGATAAGAATGAACAGTCCTCACATGACTTTGGCAAGGATATCATTCCTGCATACTTAGATGATAATAAAGTTCTAGCAGCATATCGCTTTAAGGGATACTGGAAAGATGTCGGAACAATCGATTCACTTTGGGAATCCAATATGGATCTATTGAAAAATGACAATGCTTTAAACTTAGGTGATCCTGATTGGAAGATTTATACAGAAGATGTAAACGCATTACCACAGTTCATTGGTGAAAATGCGGTTGTACGTAATAGTTACATCACACAGGGTAGTGTGGTATTGGGCAAAGTCAACAATTCCGTCTTAGGTACAAACTCCTTTATTGATGAAGGTGCTGATGTACAGGATTCTGTCATCTTAACAGGTGCTAAGATTGGTGCAGGTGCGAAAATTACACGTTGTATCGTTGCGGATAATGTTGAAATTGGACCTGGTGTTGTATTAGGTTCGGCAGATAGTGATCATATTGAATTGATTGCTAAGAATGTTGCGGAGTAGGAGGAGAAATCATGAAAGCTTTAGGTATTATTTCATTCGAAGACAGTTCCGTTAATATTGAGGGACTTGGTGATTTCAGACCTGTTCCAGCAACAGCGTTCATGGGAAGATATCGTATTATCGACTTTATTCTCAGTAACATGACAAACTCAGGTATCGATAGTGTTCAGGTTTACTGTAAAGAAAAGCCACGTAATCTCATCGAACATTTAGGAGATGGACGTCATTACAACATCAACTCTAAACGTGGTAAATTACGTATCTTATTTGGTGAGAAGACATTCTCGTCACCTGTATATAATCACGATATTGCAAACTATATCTTGAACATGCAGTACATTGAGAAAGATAAGAATCCATATGTTGTTATCGCACCAAGTTATTTCATCTATGATATTGACTTTAGTGAAGTATTAGATGCACATATCGAAAGTGGCGCAGATATTACAGCACTCTATACAAATACATCAGATGCTAAGACAGCATTCCATGAATGTGATACATTCACAATGGATAAGGATAAGAGAGTTCTTTCCATTGATAAGAATCGTGGTAAATACAAGACACGTTCTGTTTCCCTAGAAGCATATGTGATGAGAAAAGACTTGTTTATTACATTGGTAAAGACAGGTGCAGAGATTTCCTCACTATACTGGTTTAAGGACGTATTACGTGAAGTTGTAAATGAAGTAGATATTCGTGGATATGCAGTAAAGGGATTTGTTGCATGTATCAACAATCAAAAAGAATACTATCGTATTAACATGTTGTTGAAGGATTACAAGGTTGCCTTTAACTTATTCAAGTCAAATTGGCCAATCTATACGCATACAAATAACTCTAGCCCATCCTTATTTGGAGAAGATTCGGATGTTAGCGCTAGTGTTGTCGCGAATGGTTGTGAAGTGGAAGGTACAGTCAAGAATTCCATCATCAGTAGAAATGTTAAGGTTGGTAAAGATGCGGTGATTGAGAATAGTATCGTATTACCAGGTGCTGTTATTGGTGATGGTGTTCACCTTGATCATGTCATTGTTGATAAGTATGCAACAATCCATAAAGTAAAAGAACTTGTTGGAACAGAAGATAATCTGATTTACGTAAAGCGTAGAGATTGTATCTAGGAAGCGAGGAGTATTCAATGAGCAGATCTGTATTGTTTGTGGCAGGAGAGGGCTTACCATTTATCAAAACGGGAGGTCTAGCAGATGTTATCGGTAGTTTACCAAGAACATTAGCAAAGCGTGGACATGATGTACGTGTTGCTTTGCCTCTATACAAAAAAATTATTGAGAAACATTATGATAAGTTAGAAAGACTTGGTACAATTCAAGTTCGTTCTGGATGGATTGACCAACCAGCAACGTTCTATCGTTGTGATGTAGATGGAGTAGTGTATTACTTTGTTGAACACCAAGGATATTTTGAAAGAGATGGTCTATATGGTTATGAGGATGATGGCGAAAGATTTGCCTTCTTCCAACGTGCTGTATTAGATATGATTTATTTCATCAACTGGTGGCCTAATATCATTCATGAAAATGACTGGCAGACAGGTATGATGCCTTTAATGGCGCATGCATGTTATGCGGATGACTATCGTTATCAACAGATCAAGCATGTCTATACAATCCACAACTTAGCATTCCAAGGTAACTTTGGTGTCGAAATGATGGAGAGTTGCCTAGGACTTGATTACAGTTACTTCGATAATGGTTCCATTAAATTTGATACAGGTATCAGCTTTATGAAGGCTGCGATTGTATATGCAGATAAGATTACAACAGTATCTCCAACATATTCTGAAGAGATTTTGACACAAACCTATGGCGAACGTATGGACTCTGTACTGCGTTATCGCCGCGGTGACCTTTGGGGTATCGTAAACGGCATTGATACTGTAGATTGGAATCCAAAGACGGATAAGCATCTTGCGAAGAACTTTGATATTCGAAACTATGTTTCTGGTAAGAAGGAAAACAAGAAGGCTCTACAGGAAACACTTGGCTTAGAGGTGAAGAGTGATGTTGCGCTTATCGGTATCGTATCTCGACTAACAGAACAAAAGGGCATGTACATGGTCACAGAGAAGTTACGTGAGATTATGGACCAAAATGTTCAATTTGTAGTGCTTGGTACAGGTGAAGCTAACGCAGAGAATGCATTTAAGTGGTTAGAGTCTGAATATAAAGGCAGAGCAGTATACTATTGCGGATATAACGAAGATCTTGCCCACCTTATCTATGCGGGTTGTGATTTGTTCTTCATGCCTTCTATCTATGAACCATGTGGAATTGGCCAGCTAATTGCCATGCATTATGGTACACTTCCAATCGTACGTGAAACTGGTGGTCTAAAGGATACAGTGCATCCATATAACCAATATACAGGGGAAGGTAACGGCTTTAGTTTCTGGGCAGCAAATCCTAATGACATGATGTATACATTACGTTATGCATTAGAGCAGTATTACAACAATAAGACTGGATGGAAGGGCTTAGTGAAGAGTGCAATGAATACTGATGTAAGTTGGGATCAAAGCGCAAATCAGTACGAACAGTTATATTACTCAATTTGTAACTGGGACTAAGTATTTACTGATATACAAATAGTCCTAATGTAAAATAACTTGGGGTTTTAGAAAAATCCGCTTTAAAATTACATGGGG
>CALISH010000042.1 GCA_938041275.1 uncultured Solobacterium sp. | reverse complement strand
GTGCCATCGTATCACAACAAGTCAGAAATGTATCCGTACCGGTGATATTGAAAATGTAGGTCGTACAGCTCGTCACCACACATTCTTTGAAATGTTGGGTAATTTTTCAATCGGTGATTACTTTAAGAAAGAAGCGATTACTTGGGCTTGGGAATTCTTAACATCCCCAGAATGGATTGGATTTGATCCAAAGCGTCTTTATGTAACTGTATATCCGGATGATGATGAAGCTTATAACCAATGGGTTAAGGTAGGTATGATACCAAGTCACATTCGACGTACAGAAGATAACTTCTGGGAAATTGGTCGTGGACCTGGTGGACCAGATACAGAGTTATACTATGACCGTGGAGAAAAGTATGATCCAGAAGGAATTGGTGAAAAGTTATTCTTTGATGATTTAGAGAATGATCGTTATATTGAAGTTTGGAATATCGTATTCTCACAATATGATTGTCGTCCTGGTGAAGTTGATCGTCATGAGTATAAAGAATTACCACAGAAGAATATTGATACAGGTATGGGCCTCGAGCGTCTTATATGCTTGATTCAAGATGGTGAAACAAACTTTGATACTGATTTATTCTTACCAATTATCCATGCAACAGAGAAATATGCAAAACATTCATATAGTGAAAAAGAATACAAGATGGCATATCGCGTAATCGCTGATCATATCCGTACGGTTACTTTTGCGATTGCGGATGGTGCGATGTTCTCTAACGAAGGTCGTGGATATGTATTACGTCGTGTATTACGACGTGCGGTACGTTATGGCATTAAGTTAGGTATCGATGGTGCTTTCATGTATAAGCTTGTAAAGGTTGTAGCAGATAATATGATCTCTTACTACCCATACTTACAAGAAAAGATTTCATTAATTGAAAAGCTAGTGAAGCAGGAAGAAGAATCTTTCCATAAGACATTAGCAAATGGTGAAGCACTCTTACAGAATGCATTGGCAGAACATGCGGACTCTAAGATTTTACCTGGTGAGGTAATGTTTAAGTTATATGACACTTATGGATATCCAAAGGAACTTACTACAGAGATTGCGGAAGAAGAAGGCTACCGTGTTGATTCAGAAGGCTTTGATAAAGAAATGCAGGCTCAAAAGACACGTGCAAGAGAAGCACGTGGAAATATTCAATCCATGCATGGTCAATCAGCTGACCTAATGGACTTTACACAAGAGAGTAAGTTTACGGGTTATACAGATAAACATTCTAAAGGTAAAGTTATTGGCTTATTTAAGGATGGTGTACGTGTTAATACATTGACTGATGAGGGTGATATTATCCTTGATGAAACATGTTTCTATGCGGAAAGTGGTGGTCAGTGTGCAGATACTGGTATTGTTTGGAATGATCATTTCAAAGCAAATGTAACGAATGTGCAAAAAGCACCACATAAACAACCACTACATCACATTACAATCGTTAATGGTACACTTTCAGAAGGTGATGTGGTAGAAGGTGAATACGACTATGAAAAGCGTCAACGTACACGTGCAAATCATAGTTCACTGCACTTATTACAAGCTGCTTTAAAGAAGGTGTTGGGTGATCATATTGCGCAAGCTGGTTCTTATAATTGTGCTGAGTATGGTAGATTTGACTTTACGCACTTTGAAAAACCTACAGAAGAACAATTGAATGAGGTTGAGCGTCTTGTGAATGAACAGATTGCTTTAGCTGAGCCTATCGTTACTGAAGTGATGGATGTTGAAGCTGCGAAGAATTCTGGTGCAATTGCATTGTTTGATGAAAAGTACGGCGATACAGTCCGCGTTGTATCGATGGGAGATTTCTCTAAGGAATTCTGTGGCGGTACACACGCAAATAATACTGCTGATTTATGCGTATTTAAGATTACTTCTGAAGAATCTATCGGGTCTGGTATTAGACGTATTACATCAGAAACAAAATATGATGCATATAAGGACTTTAAGACTGAAGAACAGTACTTACTTGAATGTGCAAAGTTAATGAAACTACAATCTTGGCAAGGATTTAAAGAAAAGTTAGTTGCACTACAAGAAGAGAATGCGCAGCTCCGTAAAGAGAACGATGCACATAAAGAAGCAGAATTATTATCTTCAGCGGATACAGCAGTACAGCAAGCTGAAATAATTAATGGCTTATCTTGTGTACTACTTAGCCTAAATGGATTTGATACGAATAGCTTAAAGGCATATGCTGAAAATGTGCGTAATAAGCTTGTGGATGGATTTGTCTTTGTATCAAATACAACAGATGGTAAAGTGACATTTGTATGCGCTAGCTCGAAAGCCGCAATATCTAAGGGTAAGAAGGCTGGTGATATTGTGAAGGCTGCTGCACAGCTAACTGGTGGTAATGGTGGTGGTAGACCTGACATGGCACAAGCTGGTGGTAAGGATACTTCCAAAGTACAGGAAGCACATGCATTAGTAAGAGAAATTCTTGCACAATAATCATGTTTTACAATAGGCACCTATATGGTGCCTATTTTTTGGCAGTTTTCATGTTATAAACACAATGAAATGAAGCGGTTGTATATACTTTTTGTAAAATATGACATAAAATATTTACAGAGATGGAGGTAGTCAAAATGATGAAACAAAATAATTTGACTGAAACGATGAGCTTTAATTCTGAAGAGATTCGTCGTGAAACAATCCACGAAGTTTTAAAACAGGTAGAAGCTTCATTAAGTGAGAGAGGATATAACGCTATCAATCAGTTGGCTGGGTATTTGATCTCAGATGATCCTGCGTACATATCTTCACATAACAATTCAAGAAGTTTGATCCAATCCGTGGAACGTCATGAAATTATTGAAGAATTAGTTCGTTTCTATTTAGAGGCAAATCACTAAATGACACGCTATCTAGGCTTAGATCTTGGTAGCGTAACTTGTGGTGTTAGTTTTAGTGATACAGGATTTATCGCCAGAACAATCGAGACAATTCGTTTTAAACCCGATGATTACAATATGGCCTTAGATAAAGTGCTAGATATTGTTGATCGTGAAAAACCAGATGTGATAGTACTAGGCTTACCACTATTATTGAATGATGATGTTGGTCCTCGTGCACAGATTTGTCTAGAGTTTGGTGAGGTTCTTGAACAAGAATCTGGTATCCCTGTTAAGATGCAAGATGAACGATTTACGACAGCTGTAGCTGAAAGTATTTTGTTAGAAGCAGACGTATCAAGAAAGAAACGTAAAAAGAAAATTGATCAGTTAGCTGCGGTACAGATTCTACAGACTTGGCTTGATCGTAATGTAAAGTAAGGCGGCGAAACGCCTTTTTTAAGGAGAGATGATAAGATGATTGAAAACAACACAATGATGATTACTGATGATACAGGCAATGAACGTGAAGTAGAAATTCTTTTGACGTTTGAAAATGATGATAAGACAAAGAAGTATGTGTTATTTACAGACCCAACAGATGAAGAAGGCAATGTGTATGCATACAGTTATAATGAAGATGGATCAATGGATGAAGTTGTCGATGAAGAAGAATGGGAAATGTGCCAAGAAGTATTAGGTGCATTTATCAGTGAAGATGATGGTGAATAGGCATGGCTAAGCGAAGAAAAAAGAAAAGTTTAATTCCTTTATTACTCATTTTGATATTAGCGGTTGGCTGCGTAAGTTCTTATATTTATTATTCCCAATCAATTAAAGCTGTTTCAGAAACTTCTGAAGAAGTTGAGTTTAAAGTGAATATTGGTGATACATCAGCTGATATCTTACAACATCTAAAAAATGAGAATCTTATCAAAGATGTAAATGTTGCGAAGTTGTATATTAGACTCTACGAGCTTAATAATTTCAAGTCTGGAACGTTTACATTAAATCGTAATATGGATTTGCAAGCAATTTTAGAAAAATTAAATAGTGCAACAGCAGCAGCAAGTGATACTGTTTCTGTAACCGTTACGGAAGGTGACTGGGCAAAACATATTGCTGAAAAAATTGCGGCAGTTACGAACGTCAAAGAAGATGAGTTACTTCAGTTATGGAATGATAAAGAGTGGATTTCTTCTTTGAAGTCTACATATCCATTTATTACTGATGAAATGTTCCAAGATAATGTACGTATTTATCTAGAGGGCTATATCGCGCCAAACACCTACGAATTTTATAAAGAAACAACTGCTAAAGATGTAACTCTTAAGATGTTAGACCAAACAAAAGTTGTTTATGAAGCAAATAAAGATGCGATTGCTAAGAGTAAGCTTTCTATTCATCAATTATATACCTTAGCAAGTATCGTACAGTACGAAGGTGGAGGCGATGAAACGACACTCCGTACAATTGCAGGCGTGTTCTATAATCGTTTAAACCAAGGTATGTTATTACAGTCTAGTGTAACAGTATGCTATGCAATCGATTTTGATCGTCAAACAGATAAGTGGCAAGCTTGTGAAGTTAATGCAGAGTTTGATTCACCATATAATACTTATTTACACAAAGGGTTACCTCCAGGACCAATTGAGAATCCTGGTGAGAAGGTATTTAAAGCTGTATTAAATCCGATTGAATCAGACTATCTCTACTTTGTGGCTGATACGAAGACGGGTGAAGTATTCTTTGCAAAGACACTTACAGAACATAATCAAAATGTGAAAGATCATGTAAATTTAAATGATTAAAAGTACAGTATGTTATCTAGTCCATGATGAGAAGTGGTTGATGTTATTACGTAATAAAAAACAACATGACTTAAATCACGGTAAATGGATAGGCGTAGGTGGAAAGTTAAAGACAAATGAAACACCATATGAATGCATGGTACGTGAAGTAATAGAAGAAACAGGATATCAAGTACAATCTGCGCTATATTGTGGTATCATTCATTTTCATTATGAACATCATGAAGATGAAGAAATTTATGTATATCAAACGAGTGATTATGTTGGAACTCTACATGAATGCAGCGAGGGAACACTGGCATATATACCAAAGAAGGGTATTTTAGATTTAGAACTTTGGGAAGGTGATCGTATCTTCCTGGAGAAAATGTTTCGAAACGAAGTTCCATTTTCAATTCGTTTATACTATGACGAAAATGAGATACTTATTAAATCAGAAGTGAAAGAGGCAAATACGAATGAGTAAACCGATTATTATTGGCATTGCCGGTGGTAGTGCATCTGGAAAGACATCAATCTCTGAAACAATCAAAAAGACATTTGCGGATAAAAAATCTGTACTAATTATCCGGCAAGATGACTATTACAAAGATCAAGCAGAGAAGCCAATGGAAGAGCGTATTAAGACAAATTATGATCATCCATTTGCGTTTGACAATGACTTATTGATTGAAAATATTCAAGATCTAATTGCGAATAAAGTGATTCGTAAACCAATCTATGATTTTGTCAATCACACACGTAGTAACGAAACAGAAGATTGTTATCCATGTGATGTCTTGATTCTAGAAGGTTTATTTGTATTAGAAGAAGAAAAGATTCGAAATTTACTAGACATCAAGATTTTTGTGGAGACTGATGCGGATATTCGATTTATTCGACGTTTAGTTCGTGACGTAAAAGAACGCGGTAGAACATTAGAGTCTGTTGTAAATCAATATGTGGGAACTGTTAAGCAAATGCATGAAGCATTTGTGGAACCATCAAAGAAATATGCGGATATAATCATTCCGGAAGGTGGCAAGAATACGGTTGCGATTGATTTACTCACAACAAAAATCAGTAGCATCATCACGCACAC
>CALISH010000041.1 GCA_938041275.1 uncultured Solobacterium sp. | reverse complement strand
GTAATTTAACAGTTGGTAACGATACAATCACAGATGAAATGATTTGGGGAGTATTAGAAACTGTGAATATGAAAGACTATGTTTCATCGTTGGATGATGCTTTGGATACTGATGTTTTTGAAGCAGGTAAAATTATGTCTACTGGACAGAAACAGCGTTTGTGCATCGCAAGAGCGTTATTGAGAAACGTAGAGATATATTTATTGGATGAAATTACATCAAATGTAGATCCTGAAAATACGCAATTGATTTTATCTTATTTCAAAGAACTTTCAAAAGATGGAAAGACAATCATTAGTGTTACTCATGATAGGGAATACATTCCGTTTGCGGATGTGATATATGAGTTATGTAATGGAAAAGACGTAACCATAGTTTCTGAAATTCAATGATAGCTATATAAGAGGATAAATTTTGATTGTTTATAGGAGCATATAAGAGAAATTGTATGCTCTTTTGTGATTATGCGGCAACATTATTACAATATCTGATATAATTTTTATCGATATGAGAACAGTAATTCAAAGAGTAAAGCATGCAAGTGTTACCATCGATGGAGTAGTAAATGGGAAAATCGATCAAGGTTTTCTATTATTAGTTGGAATCAAAGATGGTGACACAGAAGCAGTTGTAGAAAAGATGGCAGACAAGATTGCCAAAATGCGTATTTTCGATGATGAAAACGGGAAGATGAATCTAGCATTACAACAAGTTGGAGGTGCGATTTTATCTATTTCACAGTTTACGTTATTCGCAAACTGCAAAAAAGGTAATCGTCCAAGTTTTGATGGGGCGGGAAAGCCTGAACATGCCAAAGCGATGTACTTATACTTTAATGAAGTATTGAGACGCTATGGTTTACAAGTAGAGGAAGGTATCTTTGCGGCAGATATGAAAGTTGAACTGCTCAACGATGGTCCTATCACAATATGTCTAGATTCGGAGGATTTAAAATGACACAAATTATCTACGGCAGTGAATTATCTGCCGAATTAAAAGAAAATATGCGCTCAAAAGTGGAATCTTGGGTATCTGCAGGTATGAGAACTCCATGTCTTGCGGTTATCCTTGTAGGCGATAATCCGGCATCTGAGTCTTATGTGCGTGGAAAAGAGAAGGCGTGTGCAGCAGTTGGAATTAAAACCAATACCATTCGTTTATCTTCTTCTATCTCTCAAGAGGAACTGGAGAAGACAATCTGTGATTGTACCAAGGATGATACGGTTGATGGTATTTTGATTCAGTTACCATTACCTGAAGGCTTTGATGAGGATAGGGCGATAGCTTGTATCGATCCACAAAAGGATGTGGATGGGTTACATCCGCTAAACTTTGGAAGATTTTTTATGAACCAACCATCGTTTGTACCATGTACACCACTCGGTATCATGGAACTCTTAAAACGTATGAAATGTAATCCTAAGGGTAAACATGCGGTGGTTATTGGCCGTTCTAAACTGGTAGGCACACCAGTTGCACGCTTATTACAGAATGCAAATGCGACAGTTACAATCTGTCATTCCCATACTGCAAACTTAAAAGAACTTACAAACTTAGCGGATATCTTAATTGTCGCAGTAGGTAAGCCAAAGATGATTGATGCGCAATATGTCAAAGAAGGTGCGTATGTCATCGACGTTGGTGTAAATAGTGTTGATGGTCATCTGTGTGGAGATGTAGATTTTGAATCTGTAATGCCTAAGGCAGGTGCGATTACACCTGTGCCAAAGGGTGTAGGTCCGATGACTATTTGCATGTTGTTACAAAATACAATTACTGCGTATGAAAAGAGGCAGGGACTATGATCAATGATTTTAATCTAAACGATACAGTCGAAATGAAAAAGGAACATCCATGCAAGAAGTCCAAGTATTGGAAAGTGATTCGTATGGGTGCTGATATTAAAATTAAGTGTTTAGGTTGTGGTGCAGTCGTGATGTTTCCAAGACATGAATTTGAGCGTAAGCTAAAGAAGATTATTGAAAAAGCACCACAGGAATAAGAGGAAAGAAAAGAGGAATCATATATGTCATTAACAGCAGGTATCGTTGGCCTACCAAATGTTGGTAAATCAACTTTGTTTAATGCAATTACAAACAGCCAGGTCCTAGCAGAGAACTATCCATTCGCAACCATCAATCCAAACGTTGGTGTGGTAGAAGTTCCTGATAAGAGAATGGATGACTTCGTAGAACTCTTCCATCCAAAGAAGACAATCTACACAACATTTGAATTTACAGATATCGCAGGTCTTGTAAAAGGTGCTTCAAAAGGAGAAGGTTTAGGAAACCAATTCTTAGCGAATATTCGTGAGACAGACGCAATCGTTCACGTTGTAAGATGCTTTGATGATACTAATATCGAACACGTAGAAGGTTCAGTTGACCCAATTCGTGATATTGAAGAAATTAACTTAGAACTATGCTTAAGTGATTTGGACACAGTCCAGAATCGTATTAGTAAGGTAGCTAAGAAGGCACAGACATCCAAGGATAAGGATGCAGTAGCTGAATATACATCATTGCTGAAGTTTGAAAAGTTGTTAGAGGCAGGAACACCTGTACGTCTAGGGAACTTAGAAGATTCTGACCGTGAGGTTTTAAAGAACTATGGTTTACTCACGTCAAAGCCGGTTATCTATGTTGCAAATATGAGCGATGAAGAGATCGGTGATCCTGACAGTAATGCATACTATCAAAAGGTAAAGGCATTTGCGGCAAATGAGGGTAGTGAATGTATTGCTATTTGTGCAAAGATGGAAGAAGAACTTTCAAGTCTTGATAAAGAAGAGAAGATTGCATTCATGCAGGATTTAGGAATAGCTCAATCTGGTTTGGATAAGATTATTCGTGCTGCTTATCACTTGTTAGGTCTAAGAACATTCTTCACGGTTGGCGAACCGGAGTGCCGTGCATGGACTTTCCACGAAGGTATGAAAGCACCGCAATGTGCAGGTGTTATCCACACAGACTTTGAAAAGGGATTTATTCGTGCGGAAATCTACAGCTATGAAGACTTAATGGAATATCGTACAGAACAATCTGTTAAGGAACATGGTAAGATGCGCTTAGAGGGTAAAGAGTACTTGATGAAGGATGGAGATGTAGTCTTCTTCCGTTTCAATGTATAATTCATCTCATTTTCACAGTGAATCATGATAAAATAGGAGTAACAATAGGAGGCTCTTATGAAACTAATCTTGGCAATTGTATCTAATGATGATGCATCTGCAGTTTCTGCTGCACTTACGAAGAATAATTTCTATATGACACGTTTAGCAACGACAGGTGGATTCCTACGTGCTGGAAATACAACGATTATCGTTGGTACGGAAGACGAACTTGTAGATAAATGTATTGCGGTTATCGGTGAAGAAGCTAAGCGTCGTACGGAAATTGTTCCATCAACTGCATCATATGACGTTGGTAGATATGCGTCCTTCCCGGTTGAAGTTCAAATCGGTGGAGCGACAATCTTTGTATTGGATATTGAACAATTCAAGAAACTATAGGCAGGGAAACCTGCTTTCTTTTATCATTTGAGAAAGGAAATAGTATGACAGTATTATTCGTAAATGCCGCATTCCGCGAAAATTCTAGAACATACACATTAGCGCAACAATATTTATCGACACTAACAGATGAAATTAAAACCATAAACTTAGGGGAAGAAGATATTCACCCTTTACAGAAAGCTTCGCTAGAAAAATACTGTAAGAATTCACGCGAGCATGATTTCGGTGATGCGATGTACCGCTATGCCAAGCAATTTGCTAAAGCTGATGAAATTGTGATTGCGGCGCCGTTTTGGAATTTTGGATTACCTGCAGTACTACATGATTATCTTGAACTTGTATGCACACAAGGCCTAACATTTGATTTGGATAAAGCGGGAGAGTACTACAGTCTTTGTCAGGCAAAGAAGCTAGTGCTTATCGTAACGGCTGGTGGGTATGTGCCTGAAAATGATTGTGCAATCTCTTATGTTCGGACTTTATGTAAGGAGTTCTGGAAGATTAATGATGTACGCTATTATTACGCCGATGGTATTGACCTTGTCGGGGCGGATGTGAATGCAAAGTTAGAGGCGGTAGTTAAACAGTATGGAAATACGCAAAAGTAGAATGGAAGACATTGAAAGAATAATGGGTGTGATTCATGAGGCGCAAGAAAGTATGCGTGCTAATGGAATCCCACAATGGCAAGATGGTTATCCAAATGAAGAGGTTATTTCCCAGGACATACAAACGGGTAATAGTTATGTACTCGTGGAAGATGGAAACGTAATTGGTACAGCATATATCGTTGCCGGACACGAGCCAAACTATGACTATATCGAAGATGGTAAGTGGCTCAATGATCATCCATATGTTGTTGTACATCGCATTGCGATTTCGAAAGACTACAAAGGTAAAGACTGTGCACGTCAGTTGATGGCGTTTGCGGAGAGTGTGGTGGGTATGCATCATTTACATGATATTCGTATTGATACACACCATCAGAATCTTCCGATGCGTAAGTTCTTATCAAAGTTAGGTTATCATGCATGTGGAACGATTTATCTAAAGAATGGTGATAAACGTATTGCATATCAAAAATCATTTTAAAAAACGCACTATAAGGTGCGTTTTATTATGTTAATTAAATATTCGTCTGAATTATATTCTGGGTTCTCAATAACTGCATCTAAACATCTTTGTAAGATATCTTTGATATCTTTTCCTTGATAGCCTAGCTCTTTTACGGTATTTCCATTTATCGCAAGATCTTTTAATTGATATGGTTCATGCATGTTTTTTATTTCTTGATAGTATGCATGAATGTTTTCTCTTTGATAATTGGGATCAATTGCTGTGCGATATTGGTGATAGGTATCAAATGGGATATTGAGGGTAGATAAGAATTGTTTTAGTTCAATCTTTGAAGAAAGTTTGTATTCTGAATTTCGAATACAACTCAGGATGACAGTTTGTTCTGCGCCAGAGTATTTCAGGCGTTCTAAGATTTCTTTTGCGTTAGAAATATCCTTGAGTAGAATTGCCATACGGATATTTGCGTTAAGTGGAGATTGATTGATTGAAGTTAAACTCTCTTGGATGATATATTCTTTTAATTCAGGAATAAATACCTGTATGACATCACTATATTCTGTAAGGATAGAAGAGAGGGCATTTGTTTCTAGGATGCCGACCCATTCATTATGAATGCGCTCTTCTGAGATGTAGTGAAGTAAATCTTTTTGTTTGTGTATTGCGGTTGCGGTATTTTCTTCGATTGTAAATGAGAGTCTTCCCGCAAAGCGTAGGGCACGCAGGATACGTAAAGCATCTTCGTCAATGCGTTCGCTTGCGTTACCAATACAGTGAATAATCTGATGATGTAAATCTTCAATCCCACCAAAGAAATCAATTAAGCCCTCGCGCTTGTTATAACAGAGTGCATTAATCGTAAAGTCACGGCGTTTGCAGTCTTCTTCGATGTTGTTGGAGAATGAGACTCCAGATGGGTGACGATGGTCTTCGTAGGTATTCTCGCTACGAAATGTTGTGATTTCAACAGGCTGTCCTTCGGAAAGGACTGTAATCGTACCATGTTGAATACCGGTCTTAAACACTCTATATGATGAGAATACCTGTAACATTTCATCAGGTGTCGCATCTGTTGTTAGGTCGTAGTCATGAATCGGCAGTCCTAGTAATGCATTACGAATTGCACCACCGACAACATAGGCACTGTAGTGATTTTGATTTAACAAGTCAATGAGAACTTGGATGTAATCTGGAATCTGAATTTTCATAATTCTATTATAGTTAGATTCACATAGATTTGGATAGAAATCCTCTTGGACATCGAAATAATCGCATAAAATAGGGTTGTTTATCGGATTTTTCCTTTAATTTCATTCCGCAACATCTTATGATTATTATAGTTAAAAAATTTTTTTTGATATAAAACAATCTGATACAAGGGGGATTATATGAGAATAGGACAATCAACGGATATTCATCGTCTCGCAGAAGGACGTAAACTTATCTTAGGTGGTGTAGAAATTCCATCTGACTTGGGACTAGTAGGGCACAGTGATGCGGATGCGTTATGTCATGCGGTTGCGGAGGCTATCCTTGGCGCACTTGCGTTAGGTGATCTTGGGAAATGGTTTCCAGATACTGACCCTAAATGGGAAGGTGCAGATTCCATCAAGATTCTTGCGCAGGTTGGCATGATGATGCGTCAGCGTGGTTACTCGATTGGAAATATTGATAGTCTTATTATGATTGAAAAGCCGAAGATGGCACCGCATATTATGGCAATGCGAGAAAACATCGCTAGGGCACTTATATGTGATTTGGATAATGTCAGTGTGAAGGCAACACGTGGAGAAGGTTTAGGCTTTGTTGGAAAATCGGAAGGTGTACAAGCGCAGGCAGTTGTACTCCTTGTAAAGGAGGGTTAGTTCATGTTTGCGAAAACATCAGAAGTGAAAGTATTACGTGATCCTGTACATGGCTATGTACATATTGATTTACAGGTAGTCTGGGATATCGTCAATAGCAGTTGGTTTCAACGCTTACGTCGCATCCGCCAATTGGGTGGAGCGTATGTTGTATATCATTGTGCAGAACATACTCGTTTTTCTCACTCCCTTGGAGTGTATGAAATTGTTCGTCGTATGGTTACGGAAGTTCCGGATATCGTAAATGCATTAAATGAATATGATAAGGTAACAATCATGTTGGCAGGTCTGTTGCATGATATTGGCCATGGCCCTTATAGCCATGCGTTTGAAGCTGTTACAGGGACCTCTCATGAAGTATTCACCTGTCGTATCATTGAAGAGAATACGGAGATTACGAAGATACTAGAAGCTAGTGCTAAGGGTCTAGCGAAGGATGTTGCGGATGTCATTCGTCATAAGAGTAAGAATCCATTATTGGTACAGATGATTAGTTCGCAATTGGATGCCGACCGCATGGATTATTTATTACGTGATGCGTACTTTACAGGGACGAAGTATGGTGAGTTTGATTTAGAGAGAATCTTACGTACACTTCGTGTGGTAGATGGAAATCGTTTGGTGGTTAAAGAGAGTGGTGTCTACGCAGTTGAAAATTACATCATGGCAAGATATCACATGTATTGGCAGATTTATTATCATCCAGTAGCACGTAGTTTTGAGACCATTTTACATTTACTCTTTAAGCGTTTAAGAGATTTAAAGAGTGTGAGTGATCTGTCAATCATTCCATTATTTAAACCTGTTCTAACAGGCAAGAAGATTTCTTTAAAACAGTACTTTATGTTAGATGAATATGCATTTAGTTATGGCTTCTCGATGTTATGTGAACATAAGGATCCTATCGTGCGAGACTTTGCCTTACGTATCCGCGACCGTAAATTATTCGCATATTCTGAAAGTAATCCATCTGACAATCGTAAATTACGTCATCAACTAAAGAAGGCTGGATATAATTTAGACTACTATTGGTCAAAGGATGAAGTATATCAAATGCCATATGAGCCTTATACAGATAGTAGAGGCGATGCGGTTTGGGTGAAGAAAAAGGATGGGACGATTGTGGAAATGTCAAACGCATCCAATATTGTATATAGTTTAGTACATGGACCTGTCCATGATGTATTTAGCGTATATTATCCAAAAGGGATTGAGATTTCAAAATAGTAAATTGTTTCAAATAACAACAAGTACAAATAAATTACTACATTTTGTACATAAATATCAAAGCGGTTCTTGTATAATAATTCTTATGAAAAATGCTCTAGAAGTGTTTGTGAGGTGAAATATGAACCAAATGTATATGGTAATCGCCGTGGCTATTATTTGGGTAGTGGCTTTTGCGGTATCTATTACGATTCAGATGATGCGTAAGAAAGTGGAAGCACAACTTGTTGAGAAAAATACAACGAAGGCAATCGTGCATTTCTATGGAAATGTTTCGGAAATTGATGGTCAAGATGTGGCTTTATATCATCCAGTCAAAGGTCAAATGCTAGATACTATCATAGCGTTAGAACCAGGTCATCATACATTTGTTGGTAGTTTCCAAATAACAGAAAATGGTATCGTAGTAAAACACAAGAATTATTACGCTACAGATATCAATTTTGCGTTTGATGTAGAGTTGGGCAAGACGTATCACGTAGGTATTTATAAGGAAAATGAAAATAGCGAAAATGTAATCCTATCTCTTCCGCTCGCAGTCGATGGTTTTAGCTCAAGAACACTGTATCTCATCGCTACTTGCGAATAATTTGATACACTGACTTCCATAGATTTCTGTGGGAGTTTTTTAATGTGCTCAAAGGTTGACAGGAGGACAGGTTCGCATATAATCATTCACGGAAGGTGAATATGCGAATATCAGTTAAATTAACACAACATGATTTGTTGGAAGATAAGAAACAGATCTTATTGGAAACGAACGCATTATATGATGGAAATACATTACGCTATCGCGAAGGAAATGATGGTGGCTTTCATCAGGTATATTTTGGGGATGATTTGATTTCTTTTGAGCGTAAAGCAGATGTTCATACAAAAATCACCCTCTATGATAACAAGGATGGAGAAAGTACTGTGGACTCGCAGTATGGGAAGATGTACATGCAGACAAGGCTTTGTCATGCGGAAAAATGCGATGAGTACTGGTCTGTTGAGTATCAGTTGATATCAAATGATGAGGTCATACTTCACCAGAAATTACGCTGGGAATTCACCCCAGTAAAAAATATTTGACTTTATTTGGAACTTGGGGTATAGTGCCATGGCGAAGCAAGCAGAACATGCATTTGTATAAAGGAGATTTACAATGGTTAACAATGAGACTATGACGGACGTAGCCTACAATTGGCTGAAAAAAAGAAAAAGAGAAGTGGATTTCTCAAAGATCTGGGACGAAATTGTAAAGACAATGGATATTCCTGAGGATAAAATCAGACGTAAAAAAGCACAATTCTATAGTGACTTGATGTTGGATAATAGGTTTGCTTCTTTAGAAAATAACAAGTGGGATTTACGTAACCGTCGTAAGTTTGAAGAGGTTCATATCGATACTTCTGAAATCGAACTTGAGGATGATGAATTAGATGAGCCAATTGAAGTTGCTGGTCTAGATTTACCAAAGGGCGATGACGCATTCGATAATTAAATGATAAAAGGCTGAAAAAACAGCCTTTTTTTATCATGCTACTTTAAAAATGTTCGGAAATAGTTTAATATGAAAACGCTAAATAAGGAGGAATAATCTCATGGTATTAGTTTCAGCAAAAGAAATGATTGAAAAGGCTCATGAAGGTCATTATGCAATTGGTGCTTTCAACATCAATAACATGGAATGGACAAAGGCTATCTTAGCTGCTTGCCAGCAGGCAAACTCTCCTGTCATTCTTCAGGTATCTGAAGGTGCAGCGAAGTATATGTGTGGCTTCAAGCAGTGTGCAGATATGGTTAAGAACATTCATGACCATATGGGTATTACAGTTCCAGTTGCTTTACACTTGGATCACGGAACATTTGAAGGTGCTAAGGCTTGCATCGAAGCAGGTTTCACATCTGTAATGTTCGACGGTTCTCACTATGATTTCGCAGAGAACTTAGAGAAGTCAAAGGAAATCATCAAGTTAGCTCATTCACAGGGTGTATCTGTAGAATGTGAAGTTGGTGGTATCGGTGGTACAGAGGATGGCGTTACATCTAACGGTGAATTAGCTGATCCAAAGGAATGCGCAGAAATCGCTTCTTTAGGTGTTGATTTCTTAGCTGCAGGTATTGGTAACATCCATGGTGTTTATCCAGCAGACTGGGCAGGATTAAATTTTGAAAGATTATCAGAAATTGATGCTGCTGTAAATGGTAAGCCATTAGTATTGCACGGTGGTTCTGGTATCCCATTTGACCAAGTACACAAGGCTATCACAATGGGTGTATCTAAGATCAACGTAAATACAGACTTACAGATTGTATTTGCTAAGGCAACTCGTGAATACATCGAAGCTGGTAAGGACCAACAGGGTAAGGGCTTTGACCCACGTAAGTTACTCAAACCAGGTGCTGATGCAATCGTTGCTAAGGTAATCGAAATGGTTAACCAGTTTGGTTCTGCTGACAAAGCTTAATTACGAATTGAGTGTGATAGAGGCTCGTAAGAGCCTTTTTTTCTATATCTCGTTGTATAATGATGAGGCAAACTTTTGCATACATCTAGAATGGATACGAAAATTCATGTAAAATGCTATATATGATAAAAGCGGTATTATTTGACATGGATGGTATTCTTTACGATAGTGAATACTTTTATATGCAGGGGACAGTTGCGCAGATGCGTGCGTATGGTTATGATGGGCCTGCTAAGAATATTTACCGAATCATCGGTACAACGATGCAGAAAACCTATGAGATGTTGTATGACATGTTAGATGGAAAAGTTCCTCTTGATGTGATTCGTGAGAATAACGAAAGATACTTCAATGTAGAACATCCAATTCATTTTAAGGAAATTATGTTTCCGGGTGTACCGCAAGCATTACAACAGATGAAGAAGATGGGCTTAAAGTTAGCAGTATGTTCTGCATCCTCGTATGACTTGATTGTCACAAGTCTTAACGAGATGGGAATCTTTGAATACTTTGACTTTATCGAAAGTGGTGAAAACTGCAAACGTTCCAAACCATATTCAGATATCTATTTACTAGCTCAAGAAGAGTTACAAGTGCGCAAAGAAGAGTGCTTGGTATATGAAGATAGTACAGCAGGAATACAAGCTGGTATCTCGGCGGGAATAAGAACCGTTGCTAGAATTGATAATCGCTTCTACCAGGATCAATCAAAAGCGGATATACTTGTAAGGGATATACACGAGCTAACAGAGCTGATCAGAAAGGAAAATAACTATGCCGGAAGTAATTAAAATTGAAGGTGGACATACGCTAGAGGGAGAAGTCACAATCTCTAGTGCGAAGAATGCGACAGTAGCTTTGATTCCTGCTACTGTACTGGCTCATGGACCAGTCACAATTGTTGGGGTTCCACAGATTGCGGACGTTGAATCCCTCACAAAGATTCTAAATTTATTAGGAGTTCAAGTTGAAGCACGTTCTTCTGATCATTTAATTATTGACCCTACAAATATCCAAAACATTGATTTGGTAGATGACGCAGTCACAAAGCTTCGTGCATCGTACTACTTCATGGGTGCTTTGTTAGGTAGATTTGGTCGTGTATGTATGAAGATGCCTGGTGGATGTTACTTAGGCCCTAGACCAATTGATTTACACTTAAAGGGTTTTGAAGCCTTGGGCGCTAAAGTAACGTACGACAAGGCTTGTTATACAATTGAAGCTAAGGAATTAAAGGGTGCGAAGATCTTCTTGGATATCGCAAGTGTTGGTGCGACCATCAATATTATGATGGCTGCTGTATACGCAAAGGGCCGTACAACAATTGAAAATGCGGCAAAGGAGCCGGAAATCATCGACGTTGCGACATTATTAAATAAGATGGGTGCACATATTCGTGGTGCAGGTACAAATGTTATCACGATTGATGGTGTTGACAAGTTGATGGGTTGTTTCCATGAGATTATCCCAGACCGTATCGAAGCAGGTACATTCTTAGTCATTGCGGCTGCTTGCGCAAAGAAGATGGTAATCAAGAATATCATCCCACAACACTTAGATGCCTTAACTTCTAAGTTACAGGAAATGGGTGTTGATATGGATATCGACGTAGACCGTATTACAATCCGTCATACAGATAAACTGGTTGCGACGGATGTTACCACAAGACCTTATCCTGGTTTTGCGACTGACTTACAGCAACCACTTACAACGCTGATGACACAAGCACATGGAGAATCCAAGGTTGTAGAAACAATCTACATAGAGCGCTTTAAGCATTGTGGTGAGTTACAGCGTATGGGTGCAAATATTGAAGTATCAACAGGTTCTGCTAGTATCAAGGGCCCAAGTTCCTTATTTGGAACGAAGGTCGTTGCGACTGATTTACGCTGTGGTGCAGCGATGCTAGTGGCAGGCTTACTAGCGGAAGGCATCACAGAGATTCACGATGTATATCACATCGATCGTGGTTACGCTGAAATCGACCAGAAGTTAAAAAATTTAGGTGCAGTGATTTGGCGTGAAACTATTGAATAAAAAGATTGCATGAAAAAAATTGTTATGGTAGTATAAATAGGCAATTTAGCACTTTCTTTAAGCCAATCGGAGGCTTAAGGCAGAAGGGAGATAAAAATGAAAAAAGATATTCATCCAACTTATCACAAGGCGAAGGTAGTATGCACAAGCTGTGGTGCAGAATTCGAAACAGGTTCTGTATTATCTGAAATCAAAGTAGATACATGCTCAAACTGCCATCCATTCTATACTGGACGTCAGAGATTCGCACAGGCTCAAGGACGTATCGAGAAGTTCAATAAGAAGTACGGCATGAAATAAAGCCGGTCCGGTATAATTCCGGACCTTTTTCTTTGAATACAAAGAATATAATCTATGTTAAAGTTGTTATGGAAAATATGTGGAGAATACTATGGACGCAGTAAGAACAAAATTAAGTGAAATAGAAAAACAATATAAAGAAATCGTAGAGAAGCTTATGGATGAAAAGGTAATGTCAGATCCTAAGCTCCTTACAAAATTATCCAAAGAACAGGCAAGATTAACGCAACCGGTTGATGCGTATCACCAACTTTTAGAGTTAGACTCTCGTATTGTACAAGCAGATGAGATGTTAAAGGAGAATGATCCTGAACTCAAAGAGATGGCTCGTATGGAGAAAGATGAGTGCGAACCAGAGCGTGAAGCCTTGTTAGAAAGAATTCAGCACTTACTTGTGCCACGTGATCCAGATGATGACCATGATGTCATCATGGAAATCCGTGGTGGTGCAGGTGGAGATGAGGGTAATATCTTCGCTGGTGACTTATATCGTATGTATAGTAAGTACGCTGAAAGTAAGGGCTGGAAAGTACAGGTTCTTGAAGCTTCTGTCAGTGAAGCAGGTGGATATACGCAGATTATCTTCTCTGTAAAGGGAACAGATGTATATAAGGAATTAAAGTTTGAATCTGGTGTACACCGTGTACAGCGTGTACCAAAGACAGAAACACAGGGACGTATTCATACTTCTACCGCAACCGTACTATGTCAACCGGAAGCGGAAGATACCGATATTGAAATTGATCCAAAGGATTTAACGATTGAAACACACCGTGCTTCTGGGGCTGGTGGACAGCACATCAATAAGACGGATTCTGCAGTACGTATCGTGCACGTTCCTACAGGTATTACGGTAAACTGCCAAGATGGACGTTCACAGATTGAAAACCGTGAGACAGCGATGCGCTTAATCCGTGCACGTGTATACGAAGAACTCAAGCGTATTCAGGAAGAAGAAGCTGGTAAGATTCGCCGTGCCAAGATTGGTACTGGTGATCGTTCTGAAAAGATTAGAACATATAACTACCCACAAAACCGTGTGACGGATCACCGTATTGGTTTAACGATTACACAGTTAGACCGTATCATGGAAGGTAAACTTGATGGTGTGATTGAGGGCTTACTAGCAGAAGAAGAAAAGAGAAAACTCGAGGAGACACAGTTGTGAGTACATTTGCGAAAACAATTAAGCAATACGAAAAGGAGTGTTTAAAGAATGATATTTCTGCGGAAACTGTTATGGCATATCTTCTAGAAATCTCTCAACGTGAACGCTATGATTTGTTTATGCATATTGATGATGAGATGCCAGAAGCTCTCGCAAATGAATTCCATGCAGGCATGGAAAGAATCTTAAAACAGGAACCTATGGCACATGTATTAGGCTATTCATGGTTCTATGGATATAAGATGATTGTGAATGAAGATGTATTAATTCCACGTTGTGAAACAGAGGAACTCTGTGCATTGATATTATCTCGTATTGATGAAATCTTCCCAACACAGGAAATTGTAGAATGTGCAGATGTTGGAACAGGTTCTGGTGCTATTGCGATTACAGTCGCAAAAGAAGAAAGTCGTGTAAAGATGCACGCAACAGATATCAGTGAAGAAGCTTTGGTCACTGCGCGTCAGAATGCGAAAAATAACGAAGTAGATATCGACTTTACCGCAGGAGATATGTTACAACCATTAATTGACACAAATCGTCATTTGGATGTATTAATTTCCAATCCTCCATACATCCCACAGGACGAACAGATGGAAACTTCTGTTGTGGACTTTGAGCCTCATGTGGCCTTATTTGGTGGTGAGGATGGCCTAAAGTTCTATCGCATGATCTTTAAGGATTGTAAAAAAGTACTCAATAAAAAGGCATTCATGGCTTTTGAGATGGGGTGGGATCAGCGTGAACGCATGAGTAAACTGGTAGAAGAGATGTTACCGGATGCTCGTTATGAAATACTCAAAGACATGAATGGTAAAGACCGCATGTTGTTTGTATATTTTAATTGTTAAAAATGGAGGAATCCTCCATTTTTGTGTTTTCAGATAAATTTTACATTCAAAAATCGATGAACATAGTAAAATAGATACGTTAGGAGTAAAAACTATGACAAAGAATATTCTTGAGTGGCTAGAAGCCTCTTGTCAAAAACATCCAAGTAAGATTGCGGTCGCAGATGAAACCGCAGAGATGGCATATGAAGAGTTAGTAAAAGATGCCAAGATTCTCGGAACCAAACTTGCAAAATATATCCAACCTCGTCAGGCGGTTGCGATGTATATGGAAAAGAGTAATACAACGCTAGCCGCAATGTATGGTGCGGTATATGCAGGTGGATTCTACTCTCTGATTGACACAAGACAACCAATTGGTCGTGTGGAAAAGATTATTGAAGTATTAAGCCCAAAAGTAATCTTGAGTAATGAACGTTTCTATGAAGAAGCACGTGAAAAACTAGGCCCTACAGCTAATATTTTAAAGGTTGAAGATATCATCAATGAAGGTATCATTAATGAAAACATGCTTGCAGGGATTCGTAAACAAGCAGCTAGTACAGATCCTCTCTACGTGAACTTTACCAGTGGTTCCACTGGTGTGCCAAAGGGCGTTGTTGTTGGACATGGATCGGTCATTGACTTTATTCCAGAATTTGTGAAGGTATCTGGAATTTGTGCTGATGATCGTATTGCCAACCAAGCACCGTTTGATTTTGATGTATCAGTTAAAGATATCTACAGTAGTATCTATGTGGGTGCTAGAGTAGAACTGATTCCACGTGAGTTCTTCAGTAATCCAACTCATTTGATGGATTTTTTGTGTGACCATCAGGTAACTGTATTAACATGGGCTGTTAGTGCGATGTGTTTTGTGTCCATTATGAATGGATTTGGTTACCGTAATCCTGAGACAATTCGTCTGGTGATGTTCAGTGGAGAAGTTATGCCAATTAAGCACTTGAATATCTGGATGAAGAATTGTCCAAAAGCAGAGTTTATTAACTTATATGGACCTACAGAGATTACATGTAACTGCACATACTATCGTTTAGAGAATCGTGAGTATAGTGCAGATGAAATTATTCCAATTGGTTCAGCGTTTGATAATGAGAAGGTATTCCTACTTTCTGATGATAATAAATTGGTTGATACACCAAATGAAAGTGGTGAAATCTGTGTGGCAGGTGCTTGTCTTGCGTTAGGGTATTATCATGACGCTGAAAAGACAGCAGCTGTATTTGTACAGAATCCATTGAACACTGTGTACTATGAACGCATGTATCGTACAGGTGACCTTGCGAAATGCAACGAACAAGGAGAACTTGTTTATATTGGACGTAAAGACTTCCAAATTAAGCACTTAGGACATCGCATTGAACTAGGTGAAATTGAAAGTCTAGTACAAGGACGTAGTGGTGTTGTGCGTGCCTGTGCAATCTATGATCACAATAAGAAACGAATCTACTTATTCTGGTTAGGTGAACGTGATCAAAAAGAATTACATAACGAACTTAAGGTTGTTATGCCAAGCTACATGGTACCGAACAAGTTAGTACACTTGGATGAAATGCCAATGACAAAGAACGGCAAGATTGATCGTGCCGTATTAAAGAAGATGGAAGGAATCGAATAATGCAAGAAAAAGAACTAAAGTATATCGCAGAACATTATCAAACACCTTGTTTTATCTTTGATTTAGAAGCGGTGAAAGAACGTGTTAAAAAGATGAGAGAAATTGTAGGTGGTGCATATCATCTATGTTATTCCATCAAGGCAAATCCATTCTTGATTCCGACGATGGCAGAAATTACTGATAAGTTAGAAGTGTGTAGCCCAGGAGAGTTATCCATCTGTAAAGCACTTCGTGTAGAACCAACCAAGATTTTATATTCTGGTGTCAATAAGACAGAAGTGGATGTCACAGATGCGATGGAATATGGTGTGATTCATTACACAGCAGAATCTCTATTACACATGGATATTGTCAATCGTGTTGCCGGAAAGTACCAAAAGAAGGTGGAAATTCTACCACGTTTGAATGCGGGAAGTCAGTTTGGTATGTCCAAGGATGATTTATTCTCAATCTATGCAAATGAAGAGAAATATCCAAACGTGATTGTAAAGGGGATTCACTACTTTGCGGGTACACAACGTAAGAAGAACGATAAACAAATCAAAGAGTTGGATATGTTGTTGGAATTAATCAAAGAGATTCAAACAACATTCAATCGTAAAGTTGAACAGATTGAATATGGTCCAGGACTCTCTGTTCCGCTATTTGAAGGGGATGATTTTAGTGATACACTAAAACCTCTTGAGAATGTTCATGAGAAGTTGAAAGAGTTATCTGAGGTTGTGGATTTAACAATTGAAATGGGTAGATTCTATTCCACATTCTGTGGAACATATATCACACGTGCAATGGATTGTAAGTCTAATGAAGGTGTAAATTACTGTATTGTAGATGGTGGTATGAATCATCTTAACTATTATGGTCAGATGATGGGTATGAAAGTGCCACATATTCAGCACTTGCATGCATGTGATGACCGTACAGAAAAGAATTGGTGTCTATGCGGTAGTCTTTGTACAACTGCAGATGTACTAGTCAGAGACGTGACGTTACAAGGCTTGCAAGAGGGTGATTATTTAGCTTTCAATAACTGTGGTGCGTATTCTGTTACTGAAGGTATTCACTTATTCTTAAGTCGTACGATGCCACTGATTCTATTGCGTACAGCAGAGAATGAATACACCATCGCAAGACAAATGCAAGAATCTTATCCAATCAATACGATTCAAAATTACTAGTTATCATTTGATTGTAAAGGAGGTAGTATGTCACAAGTAACGAAACGTGCTTTAGAACAATCACTCAAGAATTTGTTGTTGAAGAAGCCATTATCGAAAATCACAATCAGTGATTTAACGGAAGACTGTGGTATGAATCGCATGACATTCTACTATCACTTCAAAGATATCTATGATTTGGTTGAATGGGCTTGTCTAACAGACGCAAAGCGTGCGTTAGATGAGAAGAAGACCTATGACACTTGGCAACAGGGTTTCCTACAGATTTTAGAAGCTGTACAAGCAAATAAACCATTTATTATGAATGTTTATCGCTGCGTTCATCGTGAACAGGTTGAAATCTACTTGCGACCACTCGTAGAAGACTTGATTCTAAATGTCGTTAACGAAGAAGCAGATGGACTCAACGTACGGGAAGAGGATAAGACATTTATCGTACATGCATATTCTTATATCTTTATCGGTATCATGTTAGATTGGATCAAAGAGGATATGAAAGAGAACCCACAAGAAATTGTGGAGCGCTTGAATAAACTGATTAAGGGTTCCATTCGTGCGTCTCTAACTAGATTTCAGTATTAAAATTTTTATCAAAGTATGAAGTTTTATCACAATGAGAAAAGTGATAAAACTTTTATCTTTTTATGTACCATGATAAATGAAAAAGTATATAGAATTGATATGATGCATATGGATGAAGGAGGATTTCATATGTATTATTCAGCAGGAACTTATGAGTCATTTGCTAGACCATTAAAGCCAAAGGATGTTGATAAGAAATCAGCGTATATCATTGGTACAGGTCTAGCTGGTTTAACAACAGCGTTTTATCTTGTCCGTGATGGACAAATGAGTGGAGAACATATTCACTTATTAGAAAAGGCTACACTTGCAGGTGGTAGTTGTGATGGACGTAAGGATGTCACGAAGGGTTTCTTCATGCGTGGTGGTCGTGAAATGGATAACCACTTTGAAGTAATGTGGGATACCTTCCGTGATGTGCCTTCTATTGAGACACCGGATGTGTCTGTCTTAGATGAGTATTATTGGTTAAATAAACGTGATCCAAACTATTCACTATGTAGAGCGACTATAAATTGTGGTGAGGATGCGCATACAGATAAGCAGTTTAAACTTGATAAGAAATCCGCAATGGCATTATCTAAATTATTCTTAACACCAGAAAAGGATTTGGAAGGAAAGAAGATTTCGGATATATTACCGGTTTCCTTCTGGGATACAAACTTCTGGTTATATTGGCAGACGATGTTCGCCTTCCAAAAGTGGTCCAGTGCACTAGAGATGAAACGTTATCTATGTCGCTATGTACATCATATTGATGGATTACCTGACTTTAGCGCTTTGCGTTTTACAAAGTATAACCAATATGAAAGCATGATTTTACCACTTGTGAAGTATTTGGAAAATCATGGTGTACATATTGAATACGGGATGGATGTAAAGAACGTTGTGATTGAAACACGTGGCAATAAGAAGATTGCTAGACAAATCGTGTATAAGAAGGATGGGATTGAACAATCCATTGACTTAATTGAAGATGATCTTGTATTTATTACCAATGGATGTTGTACGGATACTTCCTGTTATGGAGACCAGACACACGTTCCGGATTTATCGAACGTAAAGAATGGCTATGGTGAATCCTGGGATATGTGGAAGGCAATCGCAGCACAGGCAATGCATGGTGAATTTGGTAACCCAGAAGCTTTCTGTACAGATGTAAATGCGACAAACTGGATGAGTGCGACAGTAGCTACTTCAAATGAAGAAATCATCCGCTATATCACAAATATCTGCAAGCGTGATCCACGCACTGGTAAGGTTACGACAGGTGGTATCGTTACCGTAAAAGATAGTACTGATAACTGGTATCTATCATGGACCATCAACCGTCAACCACAGTTTAAGTCACAAGATAAAGGTCTCGTGTTAATTTGGTTATACGCATTAAATACGAATAAAGAAGGCAACTATATCAAGAAGCCAATGCGTGAATGCACAGGTATCGAGGTTTGTGAAGAGTGGTTATATCATATTGGTGTTCCGACGGATAAGATTGCCTCGCTTGCACAAGAAGCATGTAATACAACGACATGTTTCATGCCATATATCAATGCGTTCTTCCAACCACGTAAAGAATCAGATCGTCCTAAGGTTGTGCCAGATGGAGCAGTGAACTTTGCCTTTATCGGTCAATTTGCAGAGACACCAAGAGATACGATTTTTACAACAGAATATTCCATGCGTACAGGTATGGAGTCTGTTTATACCCTATTAGATATTGACCGTGGTGTGCCTGAAGTTTGGGCTAGTAAGTATGATGTACGTGAATTATTGCGCGCAGGTTACTACGCGATTGATAAAAAGCCAATTACAGAAGTAAAGGATTTAACCTTTATCGAAAAATTTGTACTCAATCAAGTGTTGAATCGAGTAAAGGGAACAGATATTGAAATTCTATTAAAGAATAGTGGACTGATTAAATAGGAGCTTCTACTAAGACAAGGAAAGCAATTTGCTTTCCTTTTTTAGGTGTATAATATGGGTGCAGATAGTATTTATTCGATTCAACAATAATCAAAAACTAATATTTATCATTCATCCAGTACTTGTCTAATTTCAAATTTATAGGGGGGAGTTTTATGAGTAAACAGAAGTTATTATTCCTATGTGTTTATTTAACAGCTTTAGTTTTGATGGGTATCACACTACAGTTTTTTATTAAGATTTACTTGGCGGAGATTTATATGAATGCTACCTGGATATCGGCACCAATTACATTTTTCATTTTGATTACAATTGTATTGTTTGTTAGGGCTTATTGGATTTATCGAAAAATACCAAAAGATCAGGAATGATAGAAAGAGGCTGTAACGCATAACAGCCTATAAAATAAAATGTCCGACCTCTAAATTAAGAGGAAGGACATTTTATTTTTGGTTATAATTTATGTATGGAAAACACGATAAA
>CALISH010000040.1 GCA_938041275.1 uncultured Solobacterium sp. | reverse complement strand
ACATGTCTTTTATCACATCGTCTTCCACAGTATTTGTGGCACTTACTCCAACGCCACCTCTTTTTTGTGAACGATATGTGTCGATTGCTATTCTCTTTACATAACCTTTTTCAGTAAGTGTCACAACCACTTCTTCATCTTTGATTAAATCTTCAATACTGATTTCAGCTCTCGCATCTCTTATTTCTGTTCTTCTCTTGTCACCAAAATCTTCTTTTAACTTAAGAGCTTCTTCCCTAATTATTTCAAACACTTTACTGTCATCTTCCAAAATTGCTGTTAATTCTGCAATCAGCTTCATAAGTTCATCATATTCTTCGTTAATTTTATCTCTTTCAAGCCCAGTTAGCCTTTGTAGTCTCATATCAAGAATTGATTTAGCCTGTACTTCTGAAAATGAAAAGGCATTTATCAAATCTATTTTTGCAATATTGGCATCTTTTGCAGCCCTAATAATTCTTATTACTTCTTCAATATGGTCCAGTGCAATTTTAAAGCCTTCCAAGATATGAGCCCTATTTTTAGCTTTATTTAGCTCAAATTTAACTCTTCTTGTAATTACTTCAAATCTATGCTCCAAATATTTTTCCAAAATTTGTTTCAAATTTAAAATTTTTGGTGCATTGTCAACCAATGCCAGCATTATCACACCAAAAGTATTTTGCAGATCAGTAAATTTGTAAAGACTGTTCAGTACAAGCTCACTTTCTTCGCCTTTTTTAAGCTCAATTACGATTCTTATTCCGTCTCTGTCAGTTTCATCACGTAAATCCGAAATTCCTGATATTTTTTTCTGTTTTACTAAATCTGCAATTCTTTCGATAAGTCTTGCTTTATTCACCTGATACGGCAATTCTGTCACAATAATTGACTGTCTTCCAGTTTTTGATGTTTCCACATCCACACGTCCTGCCACTCGAAGTTTTCCACGCCCAGTTCTGTACGCATCATAAATTCCCTGTTTTCCATTAATTATTCCGCCTGTTGGAAAATCTGGACCCTTTATGTACCCGATTAATTCATCAATCGAAATTTCAGGATTATCAATTAATGCAATTATTCCGTCCACAACTTCTCCTAAATTATGTGGTGGTATATTTGTAGCCATTCCTACAGCTATACCTGATGATCCATTTACTAATAATGCTGGCAATCTTGTTGGAAGTACTGTTGGCTCTTGTCTTATTCCGTCAAAGTTTGGCATAAACTTAACTGTATTTTTTTCAATATCTGCAAGCATTGTTTCAGATATTTTTGACATTCTTGCTTCTGTATAACGATATGCAGCAGCTCCGTCTCCATCGATTGATCCAAAGTTTCCATGTCCATCAACTAGTGGATACCTCATTGTGAAGTTTTGAGCAAGTCTTACCATTGCATCATATACTGATGAATCTCCATGTGGATGATATCTACCTAAAACGTCACCTACAGTTGTTGCAGATTTTCTATATGGTTTATCTTTTGTTAATCCATCTTCGTACATTGTATACAAAATTCTTCTATGAACTGGTTTTAAACCATCTCTTACATCTGGTAAAGCACGTTGCACTATAACGCTCATGGCATAGTCAATATATGCGGTTTTCATTTCTTCAACAATTTCTCTATCTACGATTGTTCCTTCATTATATTCTTCGATATTGTTATCTTTGCTCATCTCTAACCTCGCTTTTTTAACTCTTTTAACATTATACTAAACCAGATTTTAAAATGCAACCGAAAAACAATTTTTTTGTTGATTTTTCAAATGTTTTCGCAATTTTATTTTCTAATATACTAGTCGATT
>CALISH010000039.1 GCA_938041275.1 uncultured Solobacterium sp. | reverse complement strand
ATGGATTCTGTGTTATAGGATGTCAGGTTAACTGTCAAAGCACATGTCAATTAACTTGTCAACATCGACAATTAGGCGATGATTTCTTAAATAAGACATTCTTAGAGTGTAAACAAGATTTACAAACCATTTATAAACTTGGTTGGCAAACATATGATCACTCTGATCATGACCATAATGTATATATCTTCTTCTATGATCCATGGGGTAGACGTTGGATGTATCGTAATACTAGATATTATGGTGATGGTTACTATCTATTACCAGATCAAAATGATATATACTCTATACGTCCTACACATCATGCGGATGATAACATGAATCTAGAGTGGTATCCTGGTGCACCATATGATAACCCTAAACAATATCATTGGAAAATGGTACGTAATATACATACAGGGAAAAATGACTTGGTTAATAAATTAGATCCACATTGGAATGACGCTGGCAATTACTATGTATCAGATGGATATTGCCATAGTTGTGATAATAGATAAGAGGTGATAGTTAATTATGGCAGATATAGAATTTAATATGAACGATCGCTATAAATGGACTATCCCTGATATCCCATATATAGTAAAGAAAGATAATACAGTTACTACAGAAATACCAGCTGATGTAGATATAGCTTTTGATAGACATTTCGTAGACACCACTGTACGTGGGCTAGTAGAATCTTATCAAACATGTGTAGCTATATATGCTGAAATGAGTCAGCTAGTATATAACCCACAAGCTAATCGTCAAGGTAATAAATATTGGGAAGCTGATAATAGATTCAGACAAAACCAAGAAAATAATATAGACCTAGACCATGCTAATAAAATGAACTTCAGTAATCCAAATAATAAACCGTCTAATACTGGTACACGTATAGTCAGTTTAAATAATATACTAAATGATAGTACTGACGGTGTATTAGAATCAGATCTAGAAAATATATTAGATTATTATAAGATATATAATTCTGATACTGCTGGTGGAATATCGGTAGATCTGTCTACGGCTATATCTAATAATGGATTAACTGCAGAGCCTCCTGCATTTATTCAAGTAGATGCATTTAGAGACGCTAATGGCAATACTAAGTTCCCAGCTAGAGCTGATGGCAAGAGTTATAACCAACCAATTAAACTAGAATGGTTTGCTAGACTAAGAGAAAACTTAATCAATACATCTAATTTCTTTATCAAAAACAATGGTAAGTTCTATGATGTAAATGGATTCTGTGTTATAGGATGTCAGGTTAACTGTCAAAGCACATGTCAATTAACCTGTCAACACAGACAGTTAGGCGATGATTTCTTAAATTACACTAAGCTTGAACGCTATGAACATGCTGAAATTATTAAGAAATTAGGCTGGCCAGATTTTCGTGGTCGTAATGGTAATGAATCAATAAACTACTATGATCCATGGGGGCGTATTTGGCGTTGGTATGTATTTACCCAACAAGGGTATGGTGCTTATTATTTAGGACATGAGCCAAACGATAACTATTGGTATTTTGAAAAAGATATCGGTTGGTATCCTGGTGCGCCATTTGATAGACCTGCTGGTGTAAACCCAGATGGTAGTATACCTGCTGAACCGACATGGGACGATCGTTGTGGTTGTGATAATAAATAAGATATATGAATAACGATTATAAAGAAATATACCTAATGCTTACTGAGGCTTGTCCTAATAGATGTGAGTATTGCTATATCAAGGGTAGAGATAACCCTAAGAGTATGACATTTGAACAAATTGAAGAAATAATACGTGTAGAAAAGCCTACACGTATTATATTCTTTGGTGGTGAACCATTACTCAAGATAGATCTAATAGAGCAAGTATTAGAGAAGTATTATGGTAAGATTAAATTCCAAGTAGTCACATCTACTGTAGTTAATTTTAAAGAGTTTATTGAATTAGATAAAAAGTATCCGTTTAGTGAGATACAGTTATCATGGGACGGATTCTCTGATAAGAATCGTGTAGATACTTGTGGTAATTCTATATCTAAAACAGTATATGATAATATCCAATATGCTATCTCTCAAGGAACTAAGTTTGATGTGAAGTGTGTTATAGGTAATGAGAATATACAAATCTTTGATGAGATACATGAGACTTTCGTTGAATGGAAGAAGAAGTATAATATCAATGGTGAGTTTGTATTAGCCCATAGACCATACTATGCACCAGAATATCTAGAGCTATTCAAAGAGAAGTATAAGAAGACATTTACATTAGAAAGAATGTATATGGAGCACATGAATCGTATTATTGCTGTATTACAAGATGATGATAACTTTGGCTCATGCGATGTCGGTAAATATAAGGTTATTACACCATACGGTGAAGAATCTTATTGCACCGCATTATCTCAAGAAGAAACTGAGTTTGATAAGGATATATTACAAGCACCATGTACATCTCCAGATTGTAAAGAATGTAAATACAAATGTATTTGTGATGGTGGCTGTAGATATGAAAGATTTTCTCAGTTTGGTGATAAATGGAGAGAAAACCATTTAGAAGCTACATGTCAAATGTCTGAAATCATATACACCACTATTAGAGAGTGGATAGATTCTTTAAATGATGATGACTATGAAAAACTATTAGCTTACATTAAAAGCTATAAAGATCATTTAGAACGATACCATCAGGAGGTTACTCAAGAATGATTGACTTTTTACCTGAGCGTATATATAACGCTATTAAAAAAGACCAAGAATATGAAAATATTCTAATATATAGAGAGAATGAATTCCGTAAGCTAATTACGTTTAAAGACTTCTGTCTATATGATAACGTCTTTATTAAGAATAAAACAAAATGGGAATACTTCATTGGGACTTTACAGAATCTGGCCAAGAAGTATTGTCCAGATTATATGACCGAATTAGACATTGCTATATCTCCGAGAAAGACTAGAGCCGATTATCTCAATATATACTATAACGATAATAAGATTGACTTTGAGACTAAGCTATTCGTACTATCTAAAATAGCTGATATGTCTAAATATAAAGATGACTATTTTAACTATGTCGGTATGTATTGTAATTTGTATGAGAATATTGCTAAATCTGATGCAGAGAAATACTCTGCTATCATTCATTATACGTACATACAATATGCTACATTATCATATGCTAAAACTTTACCTAAGGATTCACAATGTATCTTTAAGATTAAGAAATATTTAGATACACTACGTTTTGGGTATGGTAACTTATCTGCTGATGCTTTAAACGTTATCTATATCAATACATTTGTGCAATGTATTACATTAGTACTAGAAGAGCTTGAAAA
>CALISH010000038.1 GCA_938041275.1 uncultured Solobacterium sp. | reverse complement strand
ACACCACAAACTTCTTTAAAGGTTATAACTTACCCCGACTAATTTTATATAGTCAATAATCACAAAACCTGTATCGGGATTCTCCTGGTGCAGGCTTTCTTTTGTTTCGGAATATGTAAATCAAACATATAATAGATATGAATGAAGTAAAGGAGGAATCTTCCATGGTCACGATCCATGAAGCAAAATACACAGACACAAAACGACTATTAGAATTATCTTTGATGTGGGAAAAAGAAGATAGTTGTTACGGATATCGTGCCAACATGGAAGATGACTTTCAAGATTGTTATATCTTAGCAGCGTATGATGATGAACTGATAGCGTATGTTTTTGGTAAAGAAGAAATACAAGAAAAACAAATAAGTGTGATAGATAAAAACATGCATTACTTTGAGATAGAAGAACTTTATGTACATCCATCTTATCGCTCACGTGCGATTGGGAAACAATTGATGGAAAGCCTTGAAAAAGAACTGAAGAAAAAAGGGTTGGATTTGATGGTGTTAAGTACAGCCACAAAAAACTGGAAAGCAATCATGCACTTTTATATTGATGAAGTAGGGATGAATTTCTGGAGTGCAAGATTATATAAACGTCTATAATCCATTTGGATTCAAGCAATGTGATGTATAATACAAACAAGGAAGTAACTTATGGAAAAATTTGCAATCGTAACAAGATTTGATGACCAATCAAAACAGATTGGTGACAAAATCAAACAAGTATTACAAAGTCATCAATATGAATATAACCAAGAAAATCCAGATACAGTATTTGTGGTTGGTGGAGATGGAACCTACATCAAAGCAATTCATGATTACATGGAACGAATACCAGATGTGAAGTTCTTAGGTCTACATACAGGGACACTAGGATTTTTTACGGATTATCATGATAATGAAGTTGATGAATTACTAGAAATGTACCTATCTGAAAAATATGAAATTAACGAATATCCATTACTTGTAACGGAAGTAAATGGGAATATTTACCATGCGGTAAATGAAATCCGTGTTGAGAACATTGCACGTACACAAATCTTAGATGTTCATCTCAGTGATGAATATTTAGAGACATTCCGTGGTACGGGTATGTGTGTATGTACACAACTTGGCTCTACTGCATATAATCGCTCTCTAGGTGGAGCAGTAATTCAAGAGGGTTTAGATTTAATTGAGCTTTCAGAGATTGCAGGTATCCATCATAGTAAATCACGTTCACTGTATGCGCCAATCGTATTAAGTAAAGATACTAGAGTGAAGTTAAGTTCTGAAAGCTTTGAAAAAGCAATTCTTGGTGTAGACTCTGATGTTTATCCAATTGATGATATAAAAGAGTTCGAGATTCGCGTTTGTGACCAAAAGCGTGTACGCATGATCAAAGGAAAGAAAATTTCTTATTTCAAAAAGTTAAATTCACTATTTTAATAGGAGGCTAGTATGCAATACATGCATTCATATTTTCAAATTTTGAAATTTCCACTCATTGTTATTGCGCTCGCATGCTTTCTATGTGGTATATCAAATCTGATTCTTCATCCATCTTATGGATTAGTCACCATCATCGCTAATGATGGTGTCTTCATGGTAGGGGAATCATTAGGGACTATCGCACGTACTATCTTAATGTATGCACCAGTACTCATTTTATTAAGACTATTAACACAGAAGAAAAATAGTTCTGTAACGGTAGGTGCAGGTCTAGTTGGGTATTTTGCATTCCATGTCGCTATAATGTTTGTGCCAGCACCAGTTTTACCATCATATGCATATAATGCGATATTCAATATTGGTACTGCATCTCCATCGGTTAGTTACTTATCAGGTTCTGCCCATTATCCAATATTAAGTGGCATGATTGGAACGATTATCGTAACGATGGTAACGTATGTCGCATGTAGAACGAATAATCATCATGGGATTGGGCAATCATCCCCAGTCAAACAGACAGATGCGTTATTCAAAACAGTTGTGTATTGTTTGTTGGCTGGCGCAGTATTTGGTGTGATTTGGCCATACTGTATTCTATTTATTGTACGGTTGGTAAACTATATTTCTTCTGATTTAGGTAGCCCGTTTAATATGATTCTTTATGGAATCACAGATCGTTTCCTACAACTATTTCACTTGAATGCGCTCATTCGGCAACCACTATGGTATACGGCATCTGGCGGGTCATGGACAAATATTGCAGGTGCTACGATAGTGGGTGATGCAAACGTGTGGACAGCTCAGTTAGGTGCAGGAGCTCTTACATCTGGTGCAGGAAGATTGTTTGCACCATATTATGTCATGAATATCTTTGCACTTCCTGCAATGATCTGGGGGATGTACAGTATCGGTACTTCAAAGATACAACGCACAAAAGTCAAGCTACTCTGTATTGTAGGTACACTGATTTCTTTAATATCTGGTACGACTATCCCACTACAAATTATGGTGTTTATGGTAAGTCCGTTATTATTCTTCTTTCATCTTGGATATAATGGGTTCTTATATGGGTTATTTTCAACACTGCATGTCAATCTTGGTTATGTTACAAGTGATACAAATGCAGTAACTGCAACGGTAGGAACACTACCAGAATTATTAAGCTATTTAAAATATACAAGTTTATATCGTAACGTAATCATCATCGTGATTGTTGGCGTGATTTCCGCAATTATATATTTTTTAGCCACAAGACTATACTTCCGTCATCTTTCTACAGGGTTAATTATCCGTGATGAAGGTGAAAAGATGGTAAAGCAAATCATCAAACAGATTGGTGGACAAGAGAATATTAAACATGTAGAAGCTGATGCAACGTCACTTGTGATTACGGTATACGATAAAGAAATCGTGCATGAAAAAGAGTTAATGGATCTTGGCTCAATTAGCATCACACACAATGAAAATGCATATACATTATTCTATGGTGCAAAGTCTTATTTCTTGCATAAAGGAATTATCAATTCATTACGTACAGTGATATAGAAAATTGGCGATAGCAAAAAAAACACTTCGATATTGAAGTGTTTTTTTAGACGAATACTTTACTCTTTGTCTAACAGCCAGTGGATGATATTTTTATGGATATATCCCTCTTGGCTAAAATCAATGGTATCCATAGATAAGACATACTTTGGATGGTTGTCGGAAATCTCGTGATAGACTTTAAACTCTCTTTTACGTGTTTCGGCTGTTGCCAACAAATAACAAACTTGGAAATAGAGACGTTTACCATCCTTTTCTGCAATGAAGTCGATTTCTTTATCCTTCACTTTGCCAATATAAACGGTATATCCACGCTGTAATAATTCTGTATAAACAATATTTTCTAATACACGTTCAATGTCTTTGGTATTGGAGAAACCTTTTGCCTGTCTAAAGCCGTGATCAGTTAGGAAATATTTTTCTTCAACTTTTAAAATATTTTTGCCAATCGTATCGTAGCGAGGCACCTTCTTTAAAATAAATGCATTGATACAAAAATTCAAATAATTTAAAACGGTATCTACTGAGACATTACGACCTTCGCTCTTTAGAAAATTTCGGATGTTTAATGCTGAGAAAGTATGACTAATATTTTCAGCAGTGTATAACAGAATACGATTGAAAATATCTATATCGCGAATCTGATTATATTCCAAAACATCCTTCACCAAGACGGTATTATAGATATCTGAAAGATATCTATAGCTTGGATTTGGATCGAGTTGAAAGTGCTTCACTGCAGGAAGACCACCAATTTCAATAAACTTAGTGAAGTATTCTTCTTGTGATAATTGCAAATCTTTATAACAATCAATAAATTCCTTGAATGTAAATGGATAGATTTCAAATTGAACATATCTTCCCGCAAGTACAGTGGCTAGGTCACTTGACAACATTGTGGAATTAGAGCCTGCAATATAAATATCACAATCATAATCTGCTTGTAGACCATTGATAACTTCTTCCCAGTGATGAACTACTTGGATTTCATCAAAGAAGAAATATTTTTTGTCATTATTTTGTTTGAGGAATACTTGTATATGCTTGGCAAAAGTTTCTGCATTTCGAATATTAAGTAATTCCAAGCTTTCAAAATTCATAAAGATTTTGTTTTCACTTGGGATATCCTTTAAAAGGACTTCAGAAATCATTTTCAATATTGTAGATTTACCAACACGGCGCATACCAATCAATATTTTAGTGACAGGCTTATTAATAAATTTTTGAATTTCATTTAGATAACTTTGTCGTAAAATATATTCCATGTAGCACCTTCTATTTATATTTCGAGTATAGTCGAAATATAAAATAATTTCAAGATTAGTTTCGACTATATTCGAAACTATAAGTAATAATTAATATTATTTCGAGTATAGTCGAAACAATAAATATAATACATATCTTGATGCATACCCATTGGTCTTAGACCGCAAGGAATGTATATAACTATGCTATAATACATATGTTTTGAGAGGCGAATATGGCAGAAAATTATACACCAATGATGCAGCAGTATCTAGCAGTTAAAAAAGAATATGAAGACGCAATCTTGTTCTATCGCATAGGTGATTTCTATGAGATGTTCTTTGATGATGCGAAGATTGCATCGAAAGAATTAGATCTTGTACTTACAGGAAAGAATGCGGGTGTTGAGGAACGTGTGCCGATGTGTGGAATTCCACATCATGCGGCTGCTGCGTATATCCCAAGACTTGTATCTCGTGGTTTTAAGGTTGCGATTTGCGAACAGACACAAGATCCAAAAGAAGCGGTTGGTTTAGTTACACGTGATGTGATCCGTGTCATTACACCAGGGACTGTCATGCAAGAAATCTCTGATGAAAAAGTCTCTGTATATTTAGCTGCGATTACTGATTATGGATATGGGTATTCTCTAGCGATTGTAGAAATGAGTACTGGTGAAAACTATGTACAGAATATCGAACATAAAGATGTGTTATTACTACAGACTTTATTGCGTTCGAATGTACGTGAAGTTGTAGTACCTAGTGATTTTAAAGAAAAGACACTCAAGAGTTTTAGAGAACTGCAGATTGTCATTTCTTATTGTGATGAAATACGTATTAAAGAAGAGTATCTACCACTAACCGAAGGTATTCTGAAAGATTACGATATGCATGCATATGGTCGAATGTTAAACTACCTGGAAAATACCCAGAAACACATGCTAGGTCACTTACAGGTGACACGCATTGAGCGTGAAGATGAAGTATTATACATGGATTTTGCGACACGTCAGAATCTAGAGCTCGTACAATCCTTGCATGAAAATGGTAAGGCAATTACACTATGGTCATTTTTAGATGTATGCAAGTCTGCGATGGGTTCAAGACAGTTACGTAAATGGATTGAAAAGCCACTTGTTTCAAGAGAAAAGATTGAAGCACGTTTTAATAAGACGGAATGGTTAATTCAAAACTTCATGCAAAGACAACAATTACGTGATAGTTTTAGCAATATTTATGACTTACAAAGACTGATTGCTAGATGTGCGATGAATACGGCAAATGCGGTAGATTGTCAACGTTTGACAAAGACCTTAGCAGAAGTGCCATCTATCATGCAGGCATTAGATGAGGCTGTCTTTGATGAAAAGCGTAAAGTTGATCCTCTACAGGAACTCTATCAGAAGTTGAAAGATGCGTTTGTGGATAATCCACCTGTACAGATTAGTGATGGTGGAATGTTTAGAGATGGTTATAATGCCGAACTCGATGAAGCACGTAAGATTCAACATAGCGGTAGAACTTTCATTGCGGAATTAGAAGCCAAGGAAAGAGAAAGAACCGGTATTAAGACACTTAAAATCGGCTACAACAAAGTCTTTGGTTATTATATTGAAATCTCTAAAGCAGCTGCACAAGCTGTACAAGATGATTGGGGTTATATCCGCCGTCAAACATTAACGAATAATGAACGTTTTATCTCTCCAGAATTAAAGGAGAAAGAAGACGCAATCTTACACGCGGAAGAAAATGCGATTCGCATTGAGAAACAATTATTCCAAATGATATTAGATGAAATCCGTGCATACTTACCAAAACTACAGAAGTTAAGTAAGTTTTTGGCAGAGATCGATGCACAGGTTGCTATGGCAGAAGTATCTGCCAAGTACGGTTATGTACGTCCACAGTTTGATGAAGACCGTCTCTTTATTGAAAGCGGGAAACATCCAATCTTGGATGATATGATGAAGAATCCAAAGTATGTCGCAAACTCTACAGATATGCATAAAGACCAGGATATCTTACTGATTACTGGTCCAAATATGGGTGGTAAATCAACCTATATGCGTCAAACTGCATTAATCGTTATCATGGCGCAGATGGGATGTTTCGTTCCAGCAAAGAGTTGTATGATGCCTATCTTTGATAAGATTTTTACACGTATTGGTGCTTCGGATGATATCCTCAGTGGACAATCTACATTCATGGTAGAGATGTCAGAAGCTAACCTTGCCTTGCAGGAAGCGACCTCCGCATCCTTAATCTTATTTGATGAGATTGGTCGAGGCACATCTACCTATGATGGTATGGCATTAGCACAGGCAATGATTGAATATATTGCAACTTGTATTCATGCCAAGACAATGTTTAGTACACACTATCATGAATTAACCGTGATTTCGGATAATCTTCCAAATGTGAAGAATATGCATGTGGTCGTCAAAGAAAACAATGATGAAGTCACATTCTTATATAAGATGGCAGATGGCCCAGCTGGTCATTCTTATGGTATTAATGTCGCAAGACTTGCGGGATTACCAGATGCAGTATTAAATCGGGCAAAAGACTTACAGAAGGAATTAGAATCAACCAAGAGAGTTGTACAACAAAACTACCAGTTGGTAGAAATGCATAAGGAAGATCCACGTACAGAAGCTTTGATGGAGAAACTAAAACAAGTTGACCCAGATAATCTTTCTCCACGTGAGGCTTGGGTGATGTTAAGTGACCTTTGTGAGGAGGTAAAGAAGTAATGGAATTAGATAAGATTACAATACGAGGTGCCAAGGAGAATAACCTAAAGAATATTTCCTTGGAAATACCTCGCAATAAAATGGTAGTAATGACAGGTCTTTCAGGAAGCGGAAAGACCTCACTTGCCTTTGATACGATTTACGCCGAAGGGCAACGACGTTATGTAGAATCCCTTTCTGCATACGCAAGACAGTTCTTAGGTGGAGTTGAAAAACCAAATGTCGAGTTAATTGAAGGATTATCTCCAGCAATTTCCATCGACCAGAAGACAACATCTAACAATCCACGATCTACGGTTGGAACTGTGACAGAAATCTATGACTACTTGCGTCTTCTATACGCAAGAACTGGTGTACCATACTGTCCAAATCACAATATTCCAATCACAGGACAGACTATTACAGAGATGGTCAATCAAGTGATGGACTTACCAGATCGTAGTAAGTTAACAGTACTTGCACCTACGGTAAGAAATAAAAAAGGTAGCTTCAAAGATGTATTTGCGAAGCTATTAAAAGATGGTTATATCCGTGTACGCATCGATGGTGAAATTGTGATGTTGGAGGATGAACCAGAATTAGAAAAGAATAAACGTCATGATATTGATGTGGTTATTGACCGTATTGTAAAGACAGACGAATCCAGATCACGTGTATATGATTCTATTGAAACAGCACTAAATCTTGCGGATGGACATGCCATTGTCCTCAATGGGGAAGAAGAATTAGACTTCTCCACACACTTCTCTTGTCATATCTGTGGTTTTACAGTGCCAAAACTAGAACCACGTTTATTCTCATTTAATGCGCCAATTGGTGCCTGTGATAACTGTCATGGTTTGGGTATTACAGAAGAAGTTGATGTGGATAACTTGATTCCAGATCGCTCTAAGTCTATCCGCCAAGGCGGTATTCGCTACTACAAGAATATTATCGGTACAGATAATATCGAATGGCAGACATTCTCAGTCTTACTCAAACATTACAAGATTGCTCTAGATACACCAATCAAAGAACTTACAAAGAAACAATTAGAAGTAATTCTCTATGGTAGTGATGAGCCAATTCGTTATACCATCACCTCCTCTGGCGGTAATAGTTATAACCGTAATGACTTCATCGAAGGAATTAAAAATATGATTGAACGTCGTTACGTAGAAACAACCAGCTCTATGAGTAAAGAATGGTATCACTCCTTCATGGTAGAGTCAGTATGTCCAAAGTGTCATGGACAAAGACTCAACCCAGAAGCACTCAGTGTACGTGTTGGAGATAAAAACATCTGCGAGTTTACACAACTATCCGTAGGTAAAGCACTAGATTGGATTAACAATCTAAAACTAGATGTTGAAAAGACAAAGATTGCGGAGTTAGTACTTAAAGAAATTCGCAATCGTTTATCCTTCTTAAAGGATGTAGGTCTAGAATATCTATCACTTGATCGTTTGGCAGGAACACTCTCTGGTGGTGAAGCACAACGTATTCGTCTAGCAACCCAAATCGGTTCAAGACTATCAGGTGTTCTATATGTATTGGATGAGCCATCCATTGG
>CALISH010000037.1 GCA_938041275.1 uncultured Solobacterium sp. | reverse complement strand
GCCCTTCTTGGCCTCCAGCGCCTCCGTCACAGCGGCAGCTATTCCCCTTCTTCATACCAATATTTTTTAAAATCGTGAAATCACCAGTCTCATAGTATTTCTGAAAATTATCCTCATCTACAAAAATTAAAGTTTGATAGCCCATCAAATGACCTTCATCATCTACCGCAAAAAACAATCCATCCTTTGAGCCTTCATACAATCGACGTAAATAGGAAGCTGGTAAGTAGCTTTCATCATCTGACGGCCATACCGCATGGTCCAAACGAATCATCTGTGAAAACAAGTTCTCATTGATTTCTTCATTCTTTATGATTTTCATGTATATCACCCCATGTATACATTGTATAAGATAAACAATATTACTTCAAACAACCCCAATTCACACAAAATAAAAGACCCGATGATCGGGCCAACTATTAGTGCGGATAACAGGATTCGAACCTGCACGAGTCGCCTCACTGACACCTGAAATCAGCGTGTCTACCAGTTTCACCATATCCGCATCGCAATAGTAATTATACACAAGCTCACCTTAAATTGCACGAATTTATTTTGAACGCATTGTCAATGAAAAGCCTAATAAAGTTACTAATACAACGCCTATCACACTTGTCAAAAGTGTAATTGGAAGCAGTTCTAAACTAAATGAAATCCCTAAGATACCCTGCGTGAAATAATAGATAATCACGAAGAGAAAACTCATGACGAGGACAATTGTTAAACGATACTTTGTGGTTGGTTGATAGATACGATACAAAGTATAAAGATAAATCATACCTGTCACAAACACTACGATTGCATTTACATTTTGTAAAGGTAAGTCCATTGCTGTACGATAGACCTTCATGAAGACTACAACTAGCACAACTGTAATTGCGGATGGAAGCGCTCGTAAAAACGCATCCACCAAAAACCTACCGTTTAATCTTTCGAAGCTAGGCTCTAATTGTAGAAATACTGTTGGAATTCCCACACAGATTGCACTGATCATTGTTAGATGTACCGGCACAAATGGATATACAGTTTGAAATAGCGCGACATAAATCGTTAAGAAGAATGAAAATAAGGTTTTAACCAGATACATCGAAGACGCTCTAGAGATATTATTGATCACTCTTCTACCCTCACAGACAATCGAAGGTACGACATTAAAATCATTTTCTAATAAAACAATATCAGAAATATCTTTCGCAGCCGACGAACCTGCAAGCATAGCGATTGATACATCTGCTTGTCGTAATGCAGGTACATCATTTACACCATCCCCTACCATGGCTACAACATGTTTACGCTGTAGCGCTGTCAGCAGTTCTTTCTTTTGTTTTGGAAGCACTCTTCCAAAAACAGTATATTCTTCAACAACTTGATTATAATCAATTTCACCAACGGATAAATCGATATACTTATCTGCATTTGGTACCCCAGCTTTTCTTGCGATTGAAGAAACTGTCTTTGAATAATCACCCGAGATGACTTTGATTGTAACACCTTGTTTAGAAAGATAGGCTAGTGTTTCATTTACATTTGGCCGCATGATGTCACGGATGTATACCAAGCTTAGTAATTCTTTCCTATTTTTTTCCTTTGCAAGTGCTATCGCAATCGTACGCAGCTCTCCTTGAGAAAACGTATCATGATACGTTTGATAGACTGCATCTTCTTTGTTAAATATAAACTCAAATGCACCAACATATAGTGTTCCTATACCATGCAAAGAAGCACTTGTATATTTACGTTCACTCACAAAAGGTTGGAAATCATCTACTTGGATTTTTGTATCACTCTTGAAATACTCCAACATAGCTTTCGCAGTAGGATTTGGATGTTTTTCCATTGTTAAGTATGCATGCATATATGCATATAGATTCAACTCAGAAATATTACCAACAATTTCAATATGGTCAACCTGCATATCTCCTTGGGTTAATGTTCCTGTTTTATCAAGACATACCACATCAACTCTTGCAAGACCTTCAATTGAATACAACTCCTGCACAAGTGCCTTTAATTTTAATAAACGCATCATAGAAACCGCTAGGGCAACACTTGTTAGTACAACTAAGCCTTCTGGAATCATACCGATGATTGCGGCTGATGTATTTAATACGATAGCCGAATACCCTACCCCTTTTACTCCCATCTGCATTATCACAAGTATCAATGCGACGGGAATAATTAAGACAGATACAATCTTGATTAGTTTCTGCAAATCCTTCTGTAATGCACTCTTCTGAAACCCGGATATCTTTGTGCCTTCCATAATCTTTTCAGATTGGCGGTCGCATCCTACTTTAGTTACAGATACTTCCGCATCTCCACTTAGCACAATTGTCCCACTATAAACAGTATCTCCAACTTTCTTATAAACTGTATCAGATTCTCCAGTCAAAAGACTCTCATTAATTTCTAGGCTACCTTCAGTAATTACACCATCAATTGGTGTCTGAATCCCTGATTGTAAGCTTAAAACATCATCTTGTACAATCTCATCGACAGAAATTTCAATCCATGCATCATTACGAAAAGCATTCACTTTCGTGGTTGTAAGAATTCTTATCTGATCCAATAGTTTTTTTGCGCGTATCTCTTGAATGATACCGATGAGCGCGTTTGTTATAACTGCACCCATAAACATCGCGTTTTGATATTTACCAGTTGTAAATACAAATATAAAAAGTATGACATTTAAAAAGTTAAAATATGTAAAGATATTTTCCTTAATGATATTTATCGTCGACTTTGATAATTTCTTTGATTCACCATTTACTTTATTCTCTTGAATACGCTGGTTGATTTCACTTGTTGAAAGTCCTTTTTTTGACATTACTTCTGTGCGATGATCTCTGCAAGTCTAGTCTTGCCTTCCGCAAAGGTAAAATCATCATAATCATGTTCTAACTTTTTAGCAAAGTCATACATGAACGCCATACTGTTCTTCACATCAATACCAGCTAATTGTGCAAGAACGAATACAGCTGCCTGCAGTTCAATATCAGGTACATGCTCGCATGGTAACATGAACTTTTCATCTCCATAGGAATACATACCTTCATTGTTTTTAAAAATCATAACATCCGAACCCGTCATTGTATGTAAGTATTCTGCCGTCAGTTTAAAATCATGATACTTTTCACTAGACAGATAATACGCATCTGTTTCAGATAATAATAGTATTGGATTCAATGAACATAGTGCATGAAAAACATCCTCATCCATCTGATCACCAAATTCACCTGGCACAAAATAGATAGGTTTTTCCAAATCATCTAAAGTATTTAATAAATCAATGACACCTTCTCCACTTAACATCTCCCCATAGAGTAATACCGCATGAATATCATCTTTTTCTAGCGTTTGTGCAAACGACATATCAAAGTTATATTCACCACCAGGTACACTAAAATAAGTTTGATTTCCTTCTTCATCAACCATGTGATAAGTACAACCATTTACTAGCTGTGTCCTGACATTAATTGGTAGATTATGTGCTACCATTTCTGCCTCTACAGTTTCGCCATAAATACCGGTACCAATCGGCGCATATAATTCATACGGAAAATCAAAATGTTGAAATATATCTGCAGCTTTAAAACCCGTACCGCTGATAATTTGTTCTTGTCTTATAACGTTAAACTCTTCATTTCCTTGCGGAAGTTTATTGACATGCGAAACAAAGTCTACATGTGCCGAACCTATAATTAATATCTTTTTCATATGTTTAGTATATCAAAATATCCTATCAAAAATAAATTTACAATTTTCACATTTCTTTTTATGATATTAGTAACAATTCATCCATACACTGTTTAGAAATAAACAGTGCTAAAACCATTGTATTACCACACCACAACAACTTTTATCATTATCCATACATTGTAATCAATCGGAGGGAACATGATTCATACACATCATTTTTTAAAGCAGTTTGGTAAAATCTCACTAGCTGTATTTTTATTATTTTCTTATGGCTGTTCTAGTAACTCCACAAGTGAAGAGAAACACCAAACAACTGCGGATACAGAACCAACAACACAAACTACAACAACCGTTTCAGTCCCAAAGACTACACCAAAACCGACTCCAACGCCTACTCCAACACCAATTCCGACTTGTGATGGTACAACGATAACAACTAACTGTCAGGTAGATGGTATTGTCTATTCTAAATATATCTATCATCCAGCAATCCCTGAATCAAGTCATGTTGAAATTGTAACAACATATGAAAATCAAATTGTAGATTATAAAACGCAATGCAATGACGGAACTTGGTCCCCTAGTAATGCGAAGGGAAAAGGAGCCTGTTCACATCATGGCGGTGTATATGATTTTTACGCACCTGTATATGGATCTGTAAGAGTTGATACAGAGCAGACTGTTATTGACCCAGCCGTAGATGCATGGTATGAAACAGAAGTAAAAAAATAAGATTATAGAAATATTGAATAATTACATTATGTATAGACAAAGAAAAAAACCTATATTTCTACAGGTTTTTCAGGTGGCTCCAGCCAGAATCGAACTGGCGACACAAGGATTTTCAGTCCTTTGCTCTACCGACTGAGCTACAGAGCCAAATGGTTGCGAGGGAAGGATTTGAACCAACGACCTCCGGGTTATGGGCCCGACGAGCTACCAGGCTGCTCTACCTCGCGATGTGTTGTTCCGAAGAACATAATTTAAATGGCGGAGGAACTGGGATTCGAACCCAGGCGCCGATTTCTCGACCTACCGGTTTTCAAGACCGGACCCTTCAACCACTTGGGTATTCCTCCGTTTTAGTGGACCCTGAAGGACTCGAACCTTCGACCAGTCGGTTATGAGCCGACAGCTCTGACCAACTGAGCTAAGGGTCCGAGATGTTTCTTGCAAGATGCATGTTACATCTCGTTCTTAAATAGTAATGGTAGCGAGGGTGAGACTCGAACTCACGACCTACCGGGTATGAACCGATTGCTCTAGCCAACTAAGCTACCTCGCCATCATGGTCGGGATGACAGGATTCGAACCTGCGACCCCTTGATCCCAAATCAAGTACACTACCAAGCTGTGCTACATCCCGAATGGCGCGCCGAGCAGGAGTCGAACCCGCAACCTTTTGATTCGTAGTCAAATGCTCTATCCAGTTGAGCTATCGGCGCAATACACATTAAAATTAGTGCTATATAAATATAGCAAGAAAATATCTGTTTGGCAAGGTAAAAATAAAATAATTTTGCAAAAGAGACTTCTCGCTCAGAAGAAGTCTCTTTTATCGATTTATCCCCAAATAAGCCAAGTTACGATGTAACCGGAAAATACTGCAATTAGTGTAAACGGAATCCCTATGCGGAAGAAGTCTTTAGAAGAAACTTTATATCCCTCTTTATTCAAAATGCCAATTGCCGCAATATTTGCACTCGCACCAACCGGTGTTAAGTTACCACCGAGTGTTGCACCAATTAATAATCCAAAGTATAGAACATATGGTTCTACACCCATCGAGTTCGCTATCCCCTGCACGACTGGTAGCATTGTCGCAACATATGGAATATTATCCACAAAAGCAGAGATGATTACCGATACAAATACAATCATTGTATACATCACAAATACAGAACTACCACCTAGTTTTACAAAGAGTTCTGCTATCGCATCAATCACGCCTGCTTCTGTAATACCTGAAATTACCATAAACAAACCAATTAATAGAAATAAAGTATTAAAATCAATCGCTTGAATCGCACGCTTTACAACATCGGTTGACTTTTCACGGATTGCTCTATAGATGATTCCAATCAATGCATAGCTCATGCAGATTAGGCCATTGGTAAGTTGTGGTTTATTTTCAAACTGGGAAGCGATAATAAGTGTCGCAATCACACCAATCATCAACAATGAAGGTACAAAGTCTGTTACCTTCGTAGTAATTTCCTCATGAATGGGATCTTTTGATTTTCTAAACAAGAATAGTAATACTGGAATTGTCATTGCAGCACCAATTTCTACTGATAACGCAATACCAGGTTTCCCCATGAATACAAAGAAATCATTGAAACTCATGTTCGCATAACCACCTAGAAGAATACTTGTTGTATCCCCTACTAAAGTCGCAGCACCCTGTAGGTTACTAGAAACTGCTATCGCAATTAATACTGGAATAGGATTTGTCTTTAATTTCTTTGATACTGCTAAACCAACAGGTGCAACCATCAATACTGTCGCAACATTATCAACAAACGCAGAAATAACTCCAGAGAAAATGCTCAATACAACTACTGCCCATTGAATATTTGGAACAGCTTTTAATAATCCCTCTGCCATTAATGCAGGCATTTGACTTTCAATGAATAACTGTACAACCATCATCGTACCAGCCAACATTAGAATAATATTCCAATCGACAGCGCCAATGACATTCCCTAACGGTAAAATTCCTAACAAAATAAATACCCCTGCCGCAATGAGTGCAACGTATGGACGTTTTTCAGGAAGTGCCAATAAGAATGTATACATGACAACAAACAATACTAATGCAAGTACCATAAACTCCTCCAAACAAGTAAGTGAATTATAACAGAAACAAGCAAAAATCAAAGTATTATTGCATTTAAAAATCATACAGTTTCATGTAAGATTGAATCATGAAAATTACTTTAAACGATGAAATCAATCAGTTCCTTGATCGCTGCCTCGCAAATATTACTAGTGACGCAAAAAATAATTTTGTAGGAATGCATATTACGAAGAAAAGCGAAAAGAAAGTCATAAAAATGCTCGCAGAGGCTGGCATCCCAGAATTCCAAGATTCTAAAAACTATCCTTCTCTTTTCTTATCTGTCGATGAATGGGAGAATAACCCATACCACAAAAATATTCATCTAGATTGGATTAAAGATTCACATTTCACTTTTGAAAGAAGAAAGATTGCAGGCTTTGAATTATTTAATTCTGATGCGATCCAAAAAGACCCAAATAGAGAGCTAAATGATTGGATGAAGTTACGTGCAATGGACCGTAATTTCGATGCCCTCTATCTCTATCAAGATGATATGGATTGGATGTTTGACGCACCCAGTGAAGCAAACACTAACGATATACCTGCACAAAGAGCACACGGGAAAGTGCTTACCTTTGGTTTAGGTATCGGTTATTTCCTATATATGTCGATTCAAAATCCAAATGTAGAAGAAGTAACTGTTATTGAGCGCTCAAAAGAAGTAATTGCAATGTTCAGAAACTTTATTCTTCCTCAATTTGAAACAACAACACCAATTCATCTAATTGAGGGTGATGCATTTGAATACTTCAATCAAGATTATCTTTCAAACTTTGATTATATCTATACAGACATTTGGCAGTCTTCACAGGATGGCTTACCACTCATAACAGAACTATTAGAACAATATTATCTACCAAAAGAAAAAGCAGACTTTTGGATTGAAGACTCTTGTCTTGAAGTTATTTGGACATTAATTTTCTTATACTTTGAATCACTGGCACGAAATAAAGAATTGGAAGTTAATCCATACTATCAATCTTACATTGAAAAGATTGCTTACTACTTCGATCAAATTGATGAGACAGTATCTGATATAGAGACGCTAAAAACATACATGTATGATACAAATATTTCTCGTCATATCCTATCAATAAAACTGGATTGATCTTTACTAGACCAACCCAGTTTTTATTTAAATTAACATTGGCAAGAATATATTTGCTAACCCTAGGAAGATAAAGAATCCCAATACATCTGTCGCAGTTGTTACAAAGATGGAAGAAGATACCGCTGGATCTGCACCAAACTTATCTAAGATAACAGGAACTAAGAATCCAAAGATGCCAGCTACCACTAGATTTCCAATCATTGCGATTACTGTAATGACACCCAGAAATACGTTATGGTAAAGAATCATTACAATAATTGCTGTAATCAGACCATTCACTGTACCGTTAATAACCCCAAGGAAAATTTCCTTTACAAAGGATTTCCAATCTCTTTTGAATTCAACTTTGTCTGTCGCAATTTGACGAACTAGGATTGACTGCGTTTGAGAACCAGCATTACCACCCATACCAGAAATAATTGTCATAATAGAACTCAGCG
>CALISH010000036.1 GCA_938041275.1 uncultured Solobacterium sp. | reverse complement strand
AATAAAACATTGTATGACTAGCTGCAAAAAATATATTACAGGTTAGTATATTTTTAATGTGAAATATATTTATATGTATACAATGTTTAAAGAAAATGAGTAACGTAGTATAAGATACCTATAATTGTTTAATACTAACTAGCTATCCCTTTATTATATACTTAATATATGGTCTATATGTATACAAGCACAATAAATCACCTGTTATATAATTATAATACATATGTCACTAGTATACATATGTATTGTGCAATATAAATAATAGATTGATTTTTCATATGTCTTAACATTATATTTTTATTCAGTAATAATTTGTAAATTTATACTTGGATATAAAAAGAAAAAAAATAAATTGTGATCTTATTATACTTATAATATAGACTTCCATCTTAAGTTTAACTTTGCTTAAATTGGATTTCGTATAGTATTAAATAATATAACCAGCTTATATTATTTACTCTATATAAGTGTTAACTTATTTTAGTAAGCTGTATAGTATAGCCTTAACAAGCTATTAAACGAATAGTATACTCAGAATTAACAAATTGGAGGTTAATAGAATGGCTATCTTAGTAGACCGTATACAACCTTTACGATTAATAAACTCTAAGTTTTATACACCTATCAATAAGAAGAATAAACGATTTGGTAGTTGTATATTTCTTATGGCTAAATCATTTGACGGTGTAAATGATATAATGAATTCTTCATTAATAGATAATTTAGCTATGTTTAGTTCTTATTATGTAGAACCTAACTATAGCTACTATGTTACACCATTAAGACAAGTACAAAGTGAATCTGGTGAACCATTAGATTACCAACCAGATTTAGACATTGTTCTTGAGGGTGACCATATAGTTACAGATGACTATATCCAAACTAGTGATCAGTTAATATTGTTTGGTGAATCTGTAGAAGGCCCTATGACTAATAAGCGTTTGTCCAAAATGCTATATAGAGAACGTTTTAGAAATAGAAAAGAAATTATGGCATATTATGATACTATTAGAGAGAAATTCCCTAGTATAGTACTCACAAAATTATCTATAGATAAATATATGAATAGAAACCTATTCTATGACTTGACTTATTATACAGATGCGTTCTTTACTAATAACTATAATAAGAAATTCCCTAAGGATTATGGTACTGATATCTTATTTACATTAATGGCTAGATTCATTAATGATAAACGTCTTAGTTCTTATACTAAAAAGACAGTTATAGTTCCTGTACATGACTGGGCTAAAGATGTAGACCTATCTAATATCTTTAATATCAGCAAAGATATCAATATCTTTTCTATTATTGCTAGACTTTACACTACTAGTTCTTATGAACTAGAATATTTTAAAGGGGTTGATTTTATCTTCTTGGGTAAAACAGGTTGGTTTAAAGTTAACTTTGATGATTTTGATAACTACTCTATCTCTAAGTTTAAGCAAAATATACGCAAGCTTATTATGAAAGAACCAGTAGAAGACACTGAACGTGAAAACAAAGAAGAAATCAAAATCAAAGTCGCTGATGCTATTGAAAAACAATCTGGCATTCAAATCAATAATATAGACGGCTCTAAGACTAATATAGTTAAAGACGTTAGAAAAGCCGTTGCATTAAATATTGATGAGCCTAAAGAGCCAGAGACTAAACCATTAGACCCTCAATCTTCAAAAGAGGAAGAGAAAGCTCAGGAAGATGTATCTAATCAGCTTAATGATATTGTAAATGCCACATCTGATGAAGCAGAAGCTATTAAAAAAGCTGAAGAAGAGGTTAATCTTAAAGTAGCTTTACTTAAAGCACAAGAAACAAGACACACTACAATAGATATATCTCAATCTAGACGTAAACGTATGGATTTATTGAATGATAAGTTCTTAAAATCTAGTTTAAACAATAAACCCATATCTCAATTACTTGAAGATAATGCTGAAGAACCATTAAAACCAATGGATATTCCTGAAGTTCAATCTATTGATGAACAATGGGATGGTTTAAAGAAAGTCAATTTTGATAAACAATATGACTTAGATGCTGATATAGTTAGAGCTATACACGCATTTACAGAAAATAAAACTATACCGATGTCTATTATTAGTATAGACAAAGATGATACATCTACATCGGAAGATTCTATATGGACATATAGAGTTCATCTAGAAGACGCTAATGGTACTAGACATAATCTTACATTCGATGTACCTAAGTTGATAGATAATCGATTTATGAGATTACGTGGTAATGATAAGACTATATCTGGACAATTAATCAATCTTCCTATTATTAAGACAGGTCCGACTACATCACAATTGGTTACCAACTATAATAAGATTATGATTAATAAATACGGTCAGCAAGGCAAGTCTACTAATACTACGGCTGCTATCATTAGAGCATTATACAAAATCCTAGAGAATAAATATAAGGGTTGTGCTACTATTAAGAAAATAGCTATCGGATCTAACTTAAAGATTACGGCTAAATACATTCTCCCTATGGAATATATTGATATGGCATCTCAATTCTCTTATATTGAGTTTAAAGATGGTACAAAAATCTTATTTAACCAAGATGAATTACATAATACACCAGGGTTTAAAGATCCTGGCGAAAATATATTAGCTTATGGTATTAATACTAAAGATAAGACCGTATTATCTGCTGAAGATGATGACGTTGTTAAAATGATTAATAGTAAACTAATGACAGATGAAGCATATCAAGAACAGTTTAAGAAATACTATAAGCAAGGTAAAACTGTAGCACATGCTAGAGCATCCATTAACCAGATGAATATTCCAGTTATCTGTGTAATGGCATATTCTGTAGGTTTATCTGAAGCATTAAATAGAGCTAAAGTATGGTGGACAGTTCAAGAGAAAAAACCTACTGCTGATAAAAACTATATTAAGTTTAAAGATGGATTCCTACTTTATGATGATTCTCCAGAAACTTCATTATTAGTATCTGGTTTATTTGAAATTAATACAGAAGACTATACAATAGCTGAGACTAATGGTGTAGCTATGTGGTTAGATGTGTTAGATCAATATGGTGGTAGAATTAAAGCCAATGGTTTAGATGCATTCTATAACTTAATGATGGACCCTATCACTATTGAAGTATGTAAGAAGTATAATTTACCAACCGATTACATTACAGCATTAGGGTATGCAAGCAGTCTATTAGCTGATAATCAATATAATAAGCATACTGATATTACAGGTAACCGTTTCCGTACTAATGAACGTTTAGCTCATTTTGTTTATAAGTCTTTAGCTACAGCATATCAATTATTCTTAGCTGAATATAAGAATGGTAGAACTGATAGCAAGATGTTTATGAAACGGTCTGCTGTTATAGATTTAACTTTAGCAGACTCCACTGCATCTGACTTAAGTATTCTTACACCATTACTCGAAATGGAAACTGCTAATACAGTTACTTTCAAAGGCTTATCTGGCTTAAACTCTGACAGATCTTATAATCTAGAAAAACGTACATATGATAAATCTATGGTTAATAAGTTAGCTATGTCAACAGGCTTTGCTGGTAACGTTGGTATTAATAGACAGACTACGATTAATATGGCTATTAATGATACACGTGGTTATATCTATAATAATAAAAACGAAGAAAATAAGATGAATGACGTTAATACGTTATCAATTACTGAAGCATTAACTCCATTAGGGTCTACACATGATGATCCATTCCGTACAGCTATGACATTTATTCAAACATCTAAGCATGGTATGAGAACTAGACGTAGTGATCCATTATTGGTAACTAATGGTGCAGACCAAGCATTACCATATATGACATCTGATACATTTGCTTTTAAAGCTAAGTATAAAGGAGTAATTACTGAGATGACTGATGATTATATGATCGTCAGATATCCAGAACAAGATATGGTTGAGCATGTAGATTTACGTAACCGTATAGAAAAGAACTCCGATGGAGGTTTCTTCGTTAATCTTAAACTAGATACAGATCTTAAAGTTGGGTCTAAAGTTAAACCTGGTGATATCATAGCATATGATAAATCAAGTTATTCAGATAACGTTGGTACTGGTAATCTCTCATACAATATTGGTACATTAGCAAAGATTGCTATTATGAATACTGATGAAGGGTTTGAAGATAGTGCTATTATATCTGATAAACTATCTGGTGATATGTCTTCTGATATAGTATTACAAATAGACGTGAAACTTAATAAAGAAGATATAGTTGACTTTATTGCTAAAGTAGGTACACCTGTACAAGAAGGTGATACTTTATTTACTTATCAAATAGCATCAGATGATGAAACATCTAATGATATTTTAGCTAAGCTTAAATTAGATGGTGAAGACGCTAGTGAACTAGGTAAAATTAAAGTCAAGTCCAAAGTAACCGGTGTATTACAAGGTATCAAGATTTATCGTACTAATGAATTAGAAGAGTTATCACCTACATTACGTAAGACTGTAGAAGATTATGAATCTAATATCAATAAGACTAAGAAACATCTTGAAAAGTTAAATATTCCCACTAAGGAATATGATACTACTGGTAAATTACCTGCAACTGGTAAACTTAAACATGCTGAGGACAAAGTTCTTATTGAATTTTATGTGAAGTATGATGATACTATGGGTGTAGGTGATAAACTAGTATACTACTCTGCATTAAAAGGTGTAGTAAAATCTATCTTCCCTAATGGTAAAGAACCTGTAAGTGAATATCGTAAGAATGAAAAAGTACATACGTTACTAGCCACTCATTCCATCAATGGTCGTATGGTAGGGTCTGTACTTATTATGGCTGCTATGAATAAAGTTCTTATTGAACTTAGTAGACATGTAAAAGATATTATGGGTATTCCTTGGGACCCAGAATTATAATATTATTTCCACTAGGTCTGTAAATCGACCTAGTGGAACATCTTATTAAATTTTTATTTTTCTTTTTTCTAAGGAGGTAATTAATATGCCTGATAATGGTAACACAACCACAAAAAAGGTTGAATACAAAGTTTACATCAATACAAGTAAAAAACCTTTATATGTACGCGAAACACCTAATGATCGTGCTCTTATGCGTTCATTTGTACGTCCAGGTGATGTAGTACACATTTATGCATTTGCTCCTGGCATTATCTATGCAGTTCCACCAGAAATTTCTAAAGAACGTGAAAATGTTTGGGGTAGAATTAGTGAACCAGGTAGACCAGAACGTTGGGTACGTATCTCTTCTATATATGGTACATTTGACTATTTAGAAGAAGATACTTCTAATATTGCCAAATTCCCACCAGTAGATGCTCGTACTTTAAAATATAATGATATCGTTGGTATTAAACCTGGTTCTTTAAATGCATATGGTCAAAAGATTGCTAAAGAACTTTGCTTACCTAACTGCTATCATATAGTTTATATGCTAGACTCTTCTCGTCGTTTGACTTTATTAGGTCATCGTGTTAAAAATGGTATTAACCAATGGATTCCAACTAGTACATTGGTTATGATTAAACAATATGACCCATATGCTCGTTATAATAATGAAAATTCTGATGGTATGTATGCTAAAGCACGTGCTAAAGCAGAAGAGGATCCATTCCGGGGAAAATAAATGGGGAAGCTGCACTGCCCCATGGTATTTACTTCAAAGTGGCATCCACTGCTACAGATATGGCAGATAAAGCGTTAAATAATTTACGTAATGAAGGTTTAGATGGTATCGGTGGAGATGCTGATAAACTTAAAAAGACTTTAAGTACAGTTTTGAACTCTAGTAGTACAGAAAAGCTAGCTCTAGGTAAACCTTTTAACCAAACAGATTTAGCCAACTATCAAATGTTTACTGAGGCAGCTGAACGTCTTGGTACTGATAAGATGTCTGATGGCGAAATACAATACTATCGTATGGCTAAAGAGATATCCAATTATAGTAGTATGAGTCCTCAACAACAAGCTGTAATCAGACAGAAAGCAGCAGAAGTATCAGCAGGCTATTGGGGTACTGGTAGTACTGAAAATCAAAAGATGATTAAAGGTAATATCGTAATTGAACTTGGTGTTGCTGGTACAGCCGTAGACTATAGTAATGGTAGTGCCACCAAAGGTAGTAATAAAAGTCCAGTTAAAGCTGTTGCTGGTCAAGGCAATGCTGGTATGACATTAGAGCAGGGTTATAAAGCTGGTAGAGATGCTATCATAAAGAACTCTGGTAAAGATGTAGCAGCTGGTCAAAAACGTGAATATGAAGATTCACTAGCGTCTACTGCTGATATGGCTGCTGCATCAAACTTTAATGCTTATAATATCAATATTAATGAATTTGACACATCTCAGTTATACCGTGTATTTGGTATGCCTTACCAATGGATGGATATAGCTGATAGACGTATTCCTGGTACAGATATAGGTAGAACCTTTGGTGCCAAAATAGCATCTAAGATTCCTTTATTGATTATGACACCAGGATTACCAGAATTCTTAGCAGGATATTCTAGTAAAGAAAAGAATGCTTTGATTCAAAAGTTATCTGGTGGTGCCGATGGTATATCTTTACAATCATTAGCTGATGGTATAGTCGGTAAGGGTAAAGAAACCAAATATTATCAATTACGTTTTGCTAAGAAAGAGTATTTTACTTATGTAAATGCTATGACTAATGCATTAGCTGCTTACCTAGGTATATCTGATGAAGAATCGCCTTATGGTGGTAAGATTGGTAACTTTGATTGGTCGACTTTGACGTCTACATCTTCACTATCAAAACAATTATCTTATTATGGTGCTGTAGCATTCTATCTAAATTCAGAGACATCTATTTCTGAGTCTTTTAGTAATGATACAACCCAATCTCAATTAGCTTCTAAAGTTAATGAGATGTCTGGTATGGTTAGAGAGTTACAATTCATTACTGGTTTAACTAATATCTCATTCTATGATAATGCTAATACTAGTAGTGGTAATGTAATTAATAATACAGCATCAGATAGTAAGAATGCTGGTGATAGCATGTTTGGTAGCTTTGGTACATTCATTGATAACTTAAAGACTGGTGCTAAGACTGTATTCGCTGGTGGCAAACTAGTATTCCCAGAAATATGGTCAGACTCTAGTCATAGTGTAAGCTATACAGTCAATCTTAAGTTGACTACACCAGATTTTGATAAATATAGTTGGTTCCTAAATATTGGTGCTCCACTTATTCATCTAATCTGTATGTCGGCTCCAAGACAAATGGGTGCTAATGGTTACGCATCACCATTCTTAGTCAGAGCATTCTATAAAGGGTTCTTTAGTATCGATAGTGGTATGATTGGTTCACTATCTATAACTAAGGGTACTGATGGTGGTTGGACTATTGATGGTCTACCAACTGTAGTCGATGTATCTATGGATATTAAAGACTTATACCATAGCATGAATATCATTGCTCCAGATGTAATAGGTGATTTATCTGGTAACTTATCTATGGAAAGTTCATTAAAGAATGTAAATGCTTTAACTTACCTAGCTAATATGGCTGGTGTAAACATCAACCAAACAGACATTGGTCGTGCATTTAGATTATCATACTGGTCTATCAAAGGGCAAGCTAAACAGTTATTATCTAATGGTCCAATGCAAGCATTAACTCAAACTGTAATGAATAGAATAATGCATATGTATAATTAGTTTATTATATCAACAAAAACATTCCGATAAGACCATAAGTGTCTTATCGGGGTTTTTATTTACAGAAAGGAGGGCACTTATAATATGAAACGTAAAACAAGACACGAGAAACTATTACAATATGAAGAAAAGTACGGAGAAATACCTAATGGTCAATGTGATAGACTACAGTTCATATCTAATGAGTTAGGTATTAGTAATAAACAACAAGCTGAGATTATGGAAGCATACCATAATGCTATAGATAATACACAATATAACCATATTAGAGTTATATTATATGAAGAACCGGAGGGTGCACCAAGACCTAGGTTCCAATTAGTTAATAGATATAACTTAGCAAATGCTGCTTTAAGTAATGGCTCATTTGTTAAGGTATATTCACCAACTGGGTTAGAAGACAATAGTAGTATGCGTCGTATGATTGACTCTGGTGAATTAAATCAGATACAACAAATGCTTTATACTCCGACTATAGTTGAGTTTAATGTATATCTTAAAACACCACAATATTTTAATAAGAAAGAGACTGCATTAGCCGAAGTTGGTTTAATAAGACCTTTATCTAAACCAGACTGGGATAATATCGGAAAGAAGTATTCTGATATGTTTAATTCTAATATCTGGTTAGATGACACTCTAGTTATAGATGGTTCTGTAAGAAGATTTTATTCAGTAAAACCTAGAGTTGAAATAGATATATACTTTATGGATAAAGTATATACTAAGAAACAAGCTAAAGGCATATCTAAGTCTTTAGAGAATCAAGGTATAACTAAAGAAATAGACTATATTATAAAGTAAAGGAGTTTATCATGCTTAAGAAACTTGCTAATTGTGCTAAATGGATAATTCGAAAAATTAAAGGTAAACCTAAGGAGGAATTTGATACTTACCGTGTACCGAACGGTTTAGTTTTTTCGTTCCTAAGGGAGAAACTCTAAATGTAAATGATAATATACGGGTAAAACTTTCTGAAGCCAAAGAATCACCTACTAAGAATAATAATACACCTGTACATCCAAAACCTATTAGACCAAATCCTCCACCTAAAGAAAAAGTTAAAGATGACACTGATGGTGATAAGGTAGACTCTATGATATATGGAGTAGAATCGATGCGTCGTTTAGATTTAGATGATGACGATCTAAAGCTAACTAAGGAAGAAATTAAAGAAGTAGATGCTAAGATTATTAATTGGTATGATAAAAAATCTGCTAATGAAACATTGAAAGATATGGCTGAGAAGTTTAGGGATACCCAAAAGAATCCTAAATATCATGAAGATATTTCTCCGTTACTTAGTAGTGTAACTGTATCGGATAAAGAAGTGATTGATGGTATAGCTAAAGCTATACGTGAAGTTACAAAGAAAGAAGATAAGGATAAGAAGCCTGTATAAAAGAAACGTCGTAAGCGTACTAATTCTAGAAAGAAATCTGGTGAAAAGAAATGAGTTTTGGTAGCGGTCAATCAGAAGAAAATAAATTAAAGGGTGATACACAGCCCCCTTATGAACAGTTTGAAAAATGTGAAAGAAAAACTTGTGTATATTTAAATAATAATGGTAGATGTATATGGGAAACATGTAAGTTTGATAATGAAGACCCAGGTTATGTACAATATTGGGATTTTGAATGCCAGGCATGTCATAAGATAGACCAACGTGATGTACGTGATATGAAGCTAATGTTTTGTGATAGCTGTCTAGAGCGTTTAGCTAAAGCAGAACGATTACCATTTACTTGTATTATTTGTGGTAAAACACAATCATCTCCACCTAAGGGATTCTCTACTCCGATATGCAATACATGTTTACGTAAATTAAGAAACTCTGTGCATTGTAAGTATTGTGGAAATGCTTAATTAGTTATATATTATAACTATAGGAGGTAATAGACAATGCAAGAATTACAATCAAGATATAAAGCTAGTGTAGAAGGAATTATTATATCTAATATGATTCCTTACCATGTTTTAACTGATTTAACTATTAGAGAGTTTGCTAATAGTGACGCTACAGGTTTAAATATTTATATTGACCTGTATCATATCTTTAGAGACTTCTATAAGAATAATATGCTTCTTATAGCTAAACATGACTTAGTGGCATATATAACTAATCTAGTTGGACACTATAGAGACTTTTATAG
>CALISH010000035.1 GCA_938041275.1 uncultured Solobacterium sp. | reverse complement strand
GGGTCATCGAGAGCATGGTTCTCCATCGCTCTCCCTTTTTTTATACTTTTTATGGGTTTAGATGTTATAATATTATCCATGAAAAGTACAGATAAATATCAATCACGAATCCGCATACTGATTGGTGTTTTTTCGATTTTATTTGGTGTTTTATTTATTTTATTAATCAAGTTAATGTTTTTTACACCACGCACATTATCGGAAAAAGATTGCCAAGATTGTTTATCCGCTATACAGACGAATCAGAATACTTCTGTAGAGACTACGCCAAACCCTAGTCCCACAACGTCAACTACTCCAACGCCTGAACCAACAGTGGATACGACTACTGTATCTTCCATTCAGAAGATTACAAATAAGAATCATCCAATTGATTCTGGATATGTACCTGCTAATTTAACTATTGTTAATGTAAATTCAAATGGTACTCAATATCTTAGATCAGAAGCTGCTTCAGAATTAGTGAAGATGTTTGCGGCGGCTCATAAAGATGGAATTGACTTATATTTAGTTAGTGGATATCGTTCTTATTCACAACAACTAGATCTCTATAATACATATGTAACTACAGATGGAAAAGCTTTGGCAGACTCATATGATGCGATTCCTGGTGCTTGCGAACATCAACTTGGATTAGCGGTTGACTTGTCCGATGGTAATCGTGATCATGATATTGATGACTCATTTGAATTGACAGCTGCGTATCAATGGTTATTAAAGCATAGTTATGAATATGGATATATACTTCGATTCCCACCTGGGAAAGAATCGATTACTGGCATTGCATATAATCCTTGGAGTTTTAGGTTTATTGGCATCGAAGAAGCTAAGAAAGTCTATGATTCTGGACTTACATTAGAAGAGTATTATAAAGTGAATGATTAGGGAAAGATGAAAAATCTTTCCTTTATATTTCTTTAAAATATAGTGTAAAATAATCAAGTGATTTTTAGGAGGTAGCGATGGTAAAACAATTAATGAAAAGTATTAGAGAGTTTAAATTAGCAACTATACTGACACCTACATTTGTTGTAGGTGAAGTAATCATCGAGGCGTTGATTCCGTTTTTAATCTCATTATTAATTAATGATATTAAAGCAGGTTGTGATTTATCAGTCATTTTAGGATATGCTTGGAAGTTAGTTATCTTATCACTACTTTCACTATTATGTGGATATTTAGCAGGTATCTATTGTGCAGAGGCTAGTACGGGTTTTGCGAAAAATCTACGCTATGATATCTTCTCTAATATCCAGAAATTTTCCTTTTCAAATATCGATAAATTCTCATCAGCATCATTAGTCACACGTTTGACAACGGATATTCAAAATGTGCAGATGGCATTTATGATGATTATTCGTACTGCTGTACGTGCACCACTTAATTTAATTTTCTCCTTTACGATGGCATATATTATGGGTGGATCAATGGCAGTAATATTTTTAATCATTATTCCTTTCTTAGGAATTGGGTTATATTTAATCGTTAGAACAGTTATGCCAGTCTTTAAAAAGGGATTCCCACTCTTTGATAAAATTACACGTATCGTAGAAGAAAATGTAAAGGGTATTCGTGTCGTGAAATCCTTTGTACGTGAGGACTATGAAATCGATAAATTTGATGAGACATCAAATGATATTCGCAAAATGTTTACACATGCAGAGCAGATTATCGCTTTGAATAATCCGTTAATGCAGATAAGTATTTATGCGGTTATGTTATTTGTATTGATGTTTGGCTCTGAAATGATTATCAAGACAAATGGGACAAGTTTAGACGTAGGACAGCTATCTACTTTGATGACTTATGGTTTCCAAATCATGGTTTCCTTAATGATGTTATCGATGGTGTTTGTAATGATTACATTCTCTGAAGAGTCATGCAAGCGTATCGTTGAGGTGTTAAATGAAAAGAGTTCTATTACATCAAAGGAAAATGCAATTACAGAAGTGAAGGACGGTTCTATTGACTTCGATCATGTACGTTTCAAATATTCGCCTACAGCAGAAAGACCAGTTCTTGAAAATATTGATGTCCATATTAAATCAGGTGAAACCATTGGTATCATTGGCGGAACGGGTTCTGCAAAGTCTTCCTTTGTACAGTTGATTCCACGTTTATATGACGTTACTGAGGGTACGGTACGTGTTGGTAAAGAAGATGTTAGAGATTATGATCTTGTGACATTACGTGATTCTGTTGCGATGGTGTTACAGAAGAACGTGTTATTCTCAGGTACAATTGCGGATAATATCCGTTGGGGTAATAAGGACGCAACATTAGAAGAAGTGAAACATGTATGTCATTTGGCTTGTGCAGATGAGTTTATTG
>CALISH010000034.1 GCA_938041275.1 uncultured Solobacterium sp. | reverse complement strand
GGGTATATTTACTATATCCTTCATGCGGTAGTCGCAAACCTTTCTCTTCCACTTGATACAATTCAGAAAGATTATGATGATGTGATGGAATATTTAAAAAAGAGTAGACAGTATGGTTTGTTCTCTAAATCAGAAAGATCTCTACATGCATGTATGATTTTATTAAGTTACTACGTTGGAAATAATACATCTATTTATACACTGACAAATGCAATCCTTTATACGATTGCATTAATGAGAGCACTTGCCCAACGTAGTTCACGATAAACAAGTCTGTTGGAGGACTTGTTTTTATGACTTTGATTGAGGGAAAGCTATATTCTGCTTATAATATTGGTTAGAAGAGGTAAATGCAATGAATGAGCTATTATTAGAAAAATGCACAAAATTCGTAGATGATAAAAATGAACTGAGTCGCAATAATATCTTCTCGTTAGAGCAGGAAAATGTAGCGATAGCCTATATTTATTCTCACTTTGAAAAAGATATCAACTATGAGGCTATCAAAATTTGCGAGCGAGTTATTAGTAAGTCATTCTCATTTACATCGCCTTATCGTGTTTACATGCCAAAAATATACGCTGCGATGATTGCCGCAACCGATATCGAGCCAGATGAATTTATTTCTCATGCCAAGGCATTTGAGGAACAATTTAACCGCAGTTTTTCAGATAATAGTGGGCTTGGTTTATTATCATTTACTGCGGCGAGTTTACCAGGGCTTGATTATAAGAGCATCTATTATAAAGCTCTTTCTATTTATAATCAGATGAAAGATTTACATCGCTTTTTGACGAATGATACAGATGTTGTATACGCAGGACTTCTAGCACTATCACCAAATCTAAAGGATGATGTGGTTGATGAGTTAGTTATCATGGATGATTTGTTAATTCATGAATATCGACTTGATAATGACTACGCAAGATTATTATCTTATATCCTAGCTTTGTGTGAAGGGACAGCGACCACAAAAGTAAGACGAACAATGGAATTTATTCAATCGTCTAGTAGTAGCTTTGATCGTGCAGTAAACTATTACTATTTTGTATTGCATGCGATTTTGGCGAATCTAGGCGTTTCACTTGATCGTATTCAGGAAGACTATAAAGAAGTTATGACATTTTTAAAATACCAAAAGGGATATGGTATCTTCTCTGAAAATGCTAAAGAACTACATGCATGTATTCTGTTGTTAGAGTACTACGCACCAAATTCAATTACGAATTACACTTGGATTATTGCGATTCTATTTAGAATTGCACAGAATCAAACGCTACACGTTTAAGAAAGAAGTGATTGATATGAAAATTGCACATTTATCAGACCTTCATTTAGGGAAAAGACTCAAGGAATATTCGCTAATCGAAGATCAAAAGTACATTTTGCGACAAATCATTGACATTCTAAAACAAGAAAAAGTGACTACAGTATTACTGGCTGGTGATATCTACGATACAGGTAATCCTAGTTCAGAAGCAGTCGCTCTTTTAAGTATGTTTTTGTTGGAGTTAAAGAACTTAGATATCCATGTGATGATGATTGCTGGAAACCACGATAATGGCACAAGACTTTCGTATGGAGCTGAAATATTTGCGGATTCTGATATTCATATTACTGGAAAATATACAGGTAAGCTTGCATGCAATACGATTGAAGATGAATATGGACCAATCCATTTCTTTAGTCTTCCATATATACGCCCAATCTATGTAAATCAATATTTAGATGAGACTGAGGCGGTAGAAGGATATACGGCAGCGGTAAAACATACATTACAAACAGTTGAGCTCAATCAACAGGAGCGTAATGTAATCTTATCGCACCAATTTATTACAGGCACTGTAACCGATGAACAAGGTTCAGAGGTAAGTGTTGGTGGTACAGATAATGTGGATGGAAATGTATTTCAGGATTTTGATTATGTCGCATTAGGCCATATCCATCGTCCACAGATGATCTTGCGAGATACAATGCGCTATTGTGGGACACCTCTGAAATATTCAATTGGTGAAGCGAATACAACAAAGTCAGTTACTATCATCGATATGAAAAAAAAGGGGAATACAACAGTTTACACGGTTGATTTAAAACCTCTACATGATGTGGTTGTTGTGAAAGATACTTTTGCGAATATTCTACAAAGAAAGAATACGAAGAATGATGATTACGTATACTTCCAACTGCAAGATGAACGCATGGTATTTGATGCGATGAATACACTGCGTTTACGTTATCCGAATATTCTTGGAATTTCATATCCAAATTCAGCATATGAACAAAGTGAACAAGGTATAAGCTATACAAAACAAAAAAGCCAAACACCACAAGAAATCTTTGGAGATTTCTTTGCACAATATACAGGTCATGGGCTTGATGATACACAAGAGAAGATATTAGACGAACTTGTGACGAAAATTTGGAAAGAGGGGGATGAAGAATGAGACCAATTAAATTAGTACTCTCCGCCTTTGGACCATACGCCTCCAAGATAGAGCTTGATCTTTCAAAGTTAGGTGAAAATGGGGTTTATTTGATTACTGGGGATACTGGTGCAGGTAAAACAACTATTTTTGATGCGATTACATTTGCTTTATTTGGAAAGCCAAGTGGAGATATTCGCGATGTAAAGACCTTACGCAGTGAATACGCAAAAGAAGAAATTGAAACTTACGTCGAATTAGATTTTATCTATCATGATGAGGAATATCATATCTATCGACGTCCTGAATATACATATACGCATGTACAAAAAAATGGTGAAGTAAAACAGCGTAGTAAAGCAACAGACGCATATCTCATCATGCCAAACGGGGACCGTATTGTAAAACCAACAGAAGTTACCAAACAAGTTGAACAATTATTTGGCATGAAGAGAGATCAATTCCGCCAGATTGCGATGATAGCACAAGGAAGTTTCCTTGAAATTTTAAATGCGGACACAAAAGAACGCGGGAAACTATTTGAAAAAGTATTTATGACAAGTAAGTACTCTGTTTTGATGGATCGTCTGAATCAAATGGCAAAGGAAAGTTACCTCGCACTAAATGATGCAAAACTACGTTTACAGCAGATTATCAGTGATGTGCGTGTGCCAGAGACTTTACAAGAACAATATACACAAATGCTAGAAACATTTGCGATGGATGATATTCAGCCGGTATATGATTTATTGGATGAAATTATCGCTAACTCTAAAGAGAGTATAGAAAAACTACAGAAACAAAAAGAAGAAGTTCAAAACCAACTTCAGAAATCACGCAAAGAAGAAACAGAGAAAACAAAACAATTTCAAGATCTTCTCTCTCTTGAAAAACTATTAAAAGAAAAGCCGGTAAAAGAAGAGAAGGCAAATCTTTACGCAGAAAGAGTAAAGACAGATGGTGACAAATATCATATTCAAATTGATGCGTTAAAGAAGGAACAAGTACAAATTGAACATGAACTACCTGAATATGCAAGTTTAACAAAGCTCAGTAAAAAACTTGCGGATGTTAAAAAACAGGTTTCTACTATTTTGAAAGATTTAGAAACAAAAACATACTTCAAAAAGCAGCTGGATGAAGATATCGTTTTAAAACAGAAGGAAGCTCAGTTGTTAACAGATAGTGAGTTATCATTAAATAAAGTTGTTTTAAAGGAAGAAGAGATAGAAAAGAAAATATCTGCTTTTCATCATGCAAGCATGATTCAAAGCAATTATCAAAATGCAATTAATACTTTGAAGGAGAAAACACAGTTACTCGAGGCAAGTGCAGATAGAAAAGTAATACTTCAAAAGCAATATGATGATGCACAAATATCCTATTTTGCAAATCAGGCAGGGTTATTAGCTTCAAGATTGATGAAGGGTGAACCATGTCCTGTATGTGGATCTTTAGAACATCCACGTCCTGCTAGTCATAGTGATAAGCTTGTGACGGAAGAAGAAATTAGCCAATATAAAAAGAAAGTAGATCAAGCAGAAAAAGAATATCAGATAACTAGTAAAGCATGTGTGGATGCAAACCTAAAGATGAATGCTTTACAGAATGAGTTGGAACTAGTATTAAAGTCTGTTACAGAAGAAACAGTTCAATTTGAAAATGTAAAACTGTTTATCGACGAACATACAGCACAACTGCAGAAAGAACAAAAAGAAATTTTAACTCGTATCAAGCAACTTCAACAGCAGTCAAAACGCTATCAAGAATTGCAGAAGATGATTCCACAATTACAGCAAAAATTAACTGCGATATCTGAAGAAGTGAATCAAAATGAAATAGCACAGGCAAAACTATCTGTAGAATATGAGCAGTTACAAAAACAAATACAGGAAATTACTACGAAGTTGAAGTATTCTTCTGAAACAGAAGCGAAGAATTGTATATCAATGATTACAAAACAAATCTTAGAATATCAACAACAAATCAATCGACTTGAAAGTGAAAGTAAACTAGCAATGGATGAGTTAGTTTATGTAAATGCGCAGATTGATATGTTAAATGAGAAGGTTTCATCATCCATTGATGAGATTCCAAATCAACAGAGCCAACTTAAGATTCTTCAAACTGGAATTGAAAGCCTACAAGTACAACAAGAAGAGATACTGAAGAGTATTCATAATACAGAGATGTATGAGAGTGATGCGCAAGATACAAAGAAGAAAATTATGTCTGAAAGTAATGCATATCAAACAAAACTATCACGCTATAGTAGTTTGAAAGAACTAGCTGATGTTGCGATGGGAAATGGTCGCTCTAGTAAAGAGAAGATTACATTACAAGAGTATGTTCAAATTGCTTATCTTGACCGTATGATTCATAAGGCAAATGAGCGTTATTTATCGATGTCTAATCAACAATACCAACTTGTACGCAGTGCTGGCACTAAAGATAAAAGAAGTCATGAAGCATTAGATTTAGATGTAATTGACTTCAGCAATGGTTCAATCCGTCCTGTAAGTTCTTTATCTGGTGGAGAATCCTTTATTGCATCGCTTGCCTTGGCGTTAGGAATGTCAGATGAAATACAATCTCAAGCAGGTGGTATTCAAATTGATACAATGTTTATTGATGAAGGCTTTGGTACACTGGACCAAGATTCCCTCAATAACGCAATACAGACTCTAATGAACTTGTCTGGGGAAAATCGACTAGTTGGTATTATTTCACACGTCAAAGAGTTAAAGGAGCGTATTCACAAAGGTATTATCGTAACTAAAGATTTACATGGAAGCCATGGGTCAGTTGCGAAAGTAATCAATGAGGAGTAAGTATGTTAGAAATAAGAGAATTAAACTGGCAAGATGCGGATGCTATATATCAAGTTTTAAAAGAATTACCGGCAGATGAAAATGGCTTTATGAATCCATACCATGGAATTGATAAAGAAACATTCATGCATGAAACAATTCCGAAGCTAATTAATATTGCAAACGGCATCAATTTAAAACCTGGCTATGTACCACAAACATATTATTTTCTGTGGGAAGAGAATCATATCGTTGGTGTATATAAGTTAAGACATTATCTCAATGAAAATTTGAGAAATGGATCAGGTCATATCGGCTATGGTATTTTACCAACGTATCGAAACCAAGGCTATGCAAAGAAAGGATTAGCACTATTATTGGATATCGCAAAAGATGTGATTCGTGAGGATGAAATTTATATGGCATCCCACAAAGATAATCCAGCCTCTCTACATGTTCAACTGGCAAATGGGGCATATATCCATCATGATGATGAAGAAGAGATATACACAAGGCTACCAATCAAACCAATCCATGCATGTATATGGGATTTAGATGGGACATTATTAGATTCCTATGATGTAATTCTAGATAGTTTACAGGAAACAATGAAACATTACGGTCATACATATGACCGCGAATACCTTCGCAAATATGTCATACTGCATTCTGTACATCAATTTATTCTTGAATTTGCAGAGAAAGAAGGATTGCAGTTTGATACGGTATATCAGTATTACACAACTTTACAGGATGCAGGTAATGATAAAGTAAAGTTAATTAAAAACGCTAAACAAACGCTGCAGTTATTAAAACGTAAGGGTGTTAGAAATTATGTATACACACATAAAGACCACACCGCAAAACAAGTTTTGGAAGATTTAGGGATTGCGGAGTATATAAGTTATACCATTACTGGTGATGATGGCTTTGCGAAAAAACCAGATCCAGAAGGGATTCATTATCTGCTAGATAAATTTAAGTTAAATCCAGAGTATTGCACATATGTTGGTGATCGTCGTTTAGATGAAGAAGCGGGCAAGAAAGCTGGAATTAAATGTATCCTATTCTTGGATGGAGATAGTCCAGTTACACCGCTCTATGAAGATACACTTGTCGTAAATGACTTATTAGAGATTGTGGATTTATATGAATAAGGAAATCATAGATAATGCCTTATCGTATTACGGTATCAATGATGAATGGTATCGTAAGCAATGTTATGCATGCATGAAAACTATTGAAACTGACAATCACTTAATGCAAAAGTTTAAAGAACTTTTAGATGTTTTATATGTTGATAAAACGCAGAAGATCAATCGCCTATGGTCAATTGAAAGTGTTGAAGAATTATTTCATCAGCCAGTCCATCCTTTTGCGACAAGTGTTGCGTTACTATATGGGTTTCAACTACACCAAAAGAATATGTTTGAGCATCATTTTGATGAGGTACAACAATCTATCCACAAGATAAGGATGAAGGAAGTACTTACGAAGGATATTGTTCAAAGAGGATTAGAATCAATACGTATATCACAGATGATTTGGGGTACTTACTTTATCAATGTGCGTCTTATGGAAGCTGGACGATTACAGTATGAATATGTAGATATTCATACCATTCGAATTCATATTCCGGCTGATGAGAAACTCGAGGTTTCGAAAGTGATACATTCAATTGCATGTTCTAAAGATATAATCAAACGGTACTTCGAGATTGAAGAGCCGCAATATGTTTGTGATTCTTGGCTTTTAAGTCCTGAGATTCATCAACTTGTTTCAAAGAATTCGAATATTTATCAGTTCTATGAATTATTTGATGTTTCTAAAGGGTATGACTGTATTAGAGATATCTTTGATTTTGTATATCAAACAAAGGAATGTGATTATCGTAATTTAGCGGAAAAAACATCTCTACAACGTAGCATCAAGAACTATCTATTAGATGGAAATTGTATTCATTTAGGATCAGGAATCTTGAAACAACGACAAATAAAGGATTTTGTATAATATATATTGACCTTTGGTCAAATAAATCATATAATCGAATCATGAAGTAGCGCTCGTATAGAAATTGTATGAGTGCTCTCGTTTTAACAATTGTATTTCCTTGGAAATGAAAGGGGTAATTATGATTTTAGAAGTTAAGGGAATTAAAAAAACCTTCGACAAGACGGAAATCCTCCATGGAATCAGCTTTACTGTACAAAGTGGTAAGGCAATGGGATTCCTTGGACGAAACGGTGCTGGTAAGACAACTACATTCCGTTGTTTGATGAATGTATTCAAACAAACAGAAGGAGAATTTTTGTTAGATGGTAAACCATTTAATGTAAATCAAAACCATATTGGTTATCTGCCAGAAGAACGTGGTATGTATGCAAAAGTATCTCTAAAAGATCAATTGGCTTACTTTGCAAAGTTAAAAGGGGCAGATAATAAAAAGGCTGCTGAAGAAGCAGAGTACTGGATTGATTACTTTGGATTAAAAGAATATACAAATAAAAAGTTAGAAACATTATCCAAAGGTAATCAACAAAAGATTCAGATTGCACAAGCATTTATTAATGATCCAGCAATTATTATTCTTGATGAACCATTCTCAGGCTTAGATCCAGTCAATGCGCAAATCTTTAAGGATGCGATCAAAGAAGCGGTTGCGAAGGGTAAACTTGTTATCTTCTCCTCACACCAGATGGCATATGTTGAAGAGATGTGTGATGAGATTACTTTAATTGACCATGGTAATATCATTATCACTGGTGACTTGGAAGAAATTAAGAAAAAAGAGGGACAAGATAAGTTGGTACTTCGTGTAAATCCTGAGGATACTGCGGTTGTAGAGGATGTTTTACAAAATAAATTTGGTTTAGAGTTTCAGCTTGTGGATGGGGAGTATCTGATTACAAAGAATGCTGAATATACTTCGAATGAAATTCTGCAAGAGTTATTAAACCATGTACATGAAGTTGTGTCCTTTGGACAATATCGTCCTAGTCTACAAGATATCTTTGTAAATAAGGTAGGAGGTGAGACAAATGCGTAACTTTAGAACTGTATTTGAATTTGAATTCTTCCAACAAATAAAAAAGAAGGTAGTTATCGTCTCAACGATAATACTCGCAATTGTCGCTTTCGGTGGTGGTGCTGCGCCAGCAATCATCAACTATTTTAACAAGCCAACTGAGTTTGATAGTTCTGAAGGTGCTTCCTATCTCAATGACAGCATCCCTGGTGGATACTTTGTATCGAATGAAGATATCGCAAAGACATTAAACATTGATGAATCCAGTCTTTATCCTTCGGAAGAAGCTTTAAAAGAAGCGGTAAAGAGTGGGAAAGAATCAAAGGGATATGCAATCTATGATTATGATCACTATAAGACATATTTCCACGATAAGGGATTCTTAGGTGGAATGGGTGATCCTTTAAATGAAGTTTTAAAAGATTACATCATCACACAAAAGTTCAATGAGAAGGGTATTAGTACCGCTGAGTATCAGGCATTAAATAATGTGAAGATCAATGCGGAAGAAGAAGTGTTAGGCCGTGATACATCAACACAGTATCTACTTGCGTTTGTATATGTCATTACATTATATTCTGTAATCTTGATGTTTGGTTCTATCGTCGCTACAGCTGTCGCAAGAGAAAAAGACAGTCGAACAATGGAACTGCTCATTACAACAACTGATCCAAAGAACCTTATTATTGGTAAAGTTCTAGCAGTAACATGCGCATCGGTAATTCAATGTGGCATCATCTTTACTTCGGGGCTTGTTTCCTATTTTATCTTCAGGGGAATGTATCCAAAGATGGCTCTCTTGATTGCAAAGTCGATGTTTGATCTATCGATGTTAGGTATGTATATCTTCTATTTCGTTCTCGGTCTATTATTGTATATGTTTATCTTTGCGGCTTTAGGTTCTGTCGTATCCAGAATGGAAGATGTAAACAATGCGATAAGTCCAGTCATGTTCCTGTTTATTGCTAGTTATATGATTGCGATGTCTGCTTTACAGGGTGGAGAGTCGATTGTGGTAAAGATTGCCTCATGGATTCCATTCTTCTCTGTCATGGTAATGCCAATCAGAAATGCAATCACAACAGTTGCGGCATATGAAGTCATTGGATCAACGTTACTGACAATTGTATTTATTTACTTATTCGCAAGATTATCTATCCGTATTTATCGTTGGGGAACATTGAACTATGGTAATAAGCCAAACTTCTTTAAGGTTTGTAAGGAAGTATTGTTTTCGAAACAATAATCTAAATATGCATGCATAGAATATCTGTGTGTAAAACGATAAAAGGCTCGTGTGTTGCGAGCCTTTTTGATGGTTAAGCATCTGATCTTGAGAAGCTGTTCTTCATACCCATGCTTGCGGTATAGAGAACTTTATTTAAGAGGTCATCTGTATATTGTTTTGCCATATCTGCGATTTCTTGGTTCGCTGTTTGGCAGAATGTGACAGGGTCTACATCTTTTGTAAATAAGGCATCATACTTATTGATGAGTTGATGACCTTTTGTTTGTACTGCATTTTGGTAACGGTCGACTGCGGAAGTTGTATTACTGAAATGTGCATCCGCAAGAGCACCGATAATACGGTTAGACCAATAGAAGTTATCTGTGGATACAGTTTTATCCGTATTCGCTGTATAGATAGGTGTTTCATCGATATTTACATAGAATGGTACAAACGCATTAAATGTATTTGAACCGAAGGCAATCCATTCAATAGAGCGGATTTCTTCCGGTGCGTATGGACGAATCTGTACGCAAGATAGGAAGTTGTTACGGTTGATACCGATTGGTCTAAAGCAACCACGGAGTGAGGAATCACCATGTTTTCCATATGGATCATATGGTGTGCCTTGATAGTGATGAGATAAGACATACTTTACATCTTCTACAGTAATCTTTTGTTCTGGCACGAAGCTCCAAGGAATATTATCGGAATCAGGGCGATAGTCCGCTTTAGGTCCCTCCCAACGATAGGTTGTTGGATTAAAGTATCTACCAATAATCCAAGCACGTGGTGTGTTGTATACATGGTCTGCATCCGAGTGTGAACCAAAAGCATATCTAGGATTAAAATGCTTATCCTGATTTAGATTGAGATGATTCTTCTCAATAAATTCCACAAGGTCACTTGAACATAGGTGTTCTTTTTGTTTTCCGAAGGCATCCTTTAAATCAAAACTATCGATACCTAACTGGTTTGGCATTACAACGTATTCATCATCTTTGACACGCTTTGCAATCCAGTGATGACCGCCGATTGTTTCTAACCACCAGATTTCATCGATATCTTGGAAGGCAATACCATTCATTTCGTATGTACCGTACTTCTCTAAGATTTCGCCAAGACGAAGAACACCTTCACGAGCACTCTTGATATAAGGGAGTACAAGTGTAACAATATCTTCTTCCCCAATACCACCAACGACCTCTGGAACATAGTCCGCATCGCCTTCTTTGCCTTTTGCAGGAATGTATTTTACAAGAGGGTCTGCACCGAGAACTCTTTCGTTTGAAGTGATTGTCTCAGTGGCTGTCATAGATACGTTTAATGCATTGACGCCTGCAGCACCCCAGATGCCTTTATCATTTAATGCGTCTGGCATACAGGTATAACGCGTTGGGTTATTTGGGAGTGGAATCTCTACGTGTGATAAAACAGAGCGATATACTGCCGGTTGATCACTAGGATGAACGACGATAAACTTCTTGGCAGTAAATTCGCCAGCGCCGGAATCTTCGTTACGTGCTACTAAAGTAGAGCCGTCATAACTAGCTTTCTTACCGACGAGTAATGTTGTACATGGCATATTGTTAATCTCCAATCTATTGTTGTGTTAATCATAACACTTCAATGTGGTATTCATAAAAAAATTACTTCTAATTTATGGATGGATACTATATGATAACCATACGAAAAGTAAGAGGTATATAGATGTCAATAGCAGTTTTAGCATATTTAGCAGTGATCAATATCATTGCGTTTGGTTTATATGGTTTAGATAAATATCGTGCGATGAACAATATGTGGAGAATTCCAGAGAAGACATTGTTAGGGGCTGCCGCAATTGGGGGAGCCTATGGAGCATATTTAGGCATGCGTATTTTTCATCATAAAACAAAGCATTTAAAGTTTCAGATTGGGGTTCCAATAATGATGTTGGTATGGATTTATTTTGTGACAAAAGGATTTCCTGAAATACGTTAAAGGAGGTTAATGATGAAGGCGATTTTATTAGATATTGATGGTACATTAACAAATGACAAAAAGGAAATAACTCCTGAAACAAAAAGAGTATTAATGAAAGCGCAAGAGCAGGGTATCCGCTTAGTCATTGCGAGTGGTCGTCCTGCAAAGGGAATTGAACAGTATGGCAAGATGCTAGAAATGGATAAGCATCATGGATTATTTCTCTGTTTTAATGGTGCAAAGGTAATTGATTGTCAAACAGGGGAAGTGCTAGTGAATACAACAATGGAGCAGGAGTTGGTCACAAAGACACTTCAACATTTAAAACAATTTGATGTACATCCAATTATTGTAGAAAATGAGTATATGGTAGTTGAGGATGTATATAATTGTATAGTTACTGATAAAGGACGTACATTTAATGGATTTCAGTATGAAGCACGCATGAATCACTATTTGCTCAAAGAGGTTAGTGATCTTGCGGGTTATGTAGACTTTCCACTCAATAAAATTTTGGTGGTTGGAGAGCCTGAATATTTACGTGAAAATTATAAGGCTATCTCTGCACCGTTTGAAGGAAAGCTTTCTATGATGTTTAGTTCGAACTTCTTCTATGAGATGACATCTCAAGGAATTGATAAAGGTGCAGCGCTGCAGAGTGCATTATCAAAGCTTGGAATTGAAGCCAAAGACTGTATCGCATTTGGCGATGCTGGTAATGATATTACAATGTTGCAGTTTGCAGGTGTTGGAGTTGCGATGGCAAATGCACAAGAGGAAGTAAAAGCAATCGCTGATGAAATTACAGATGATAATAATCATGATGGTATCGCAAAAGCACTGCTAAAATATATTCCATCTTTACAATAAAAACTTGATAACTTAAGTCAAGAAGAAATTTCTAATCTTTAGTGATTTCTTCTTTTTCGTTTTGTGCATTATTAAAACAAGAGAAATTATATCTCCCATTTTGCTAGATTAGGTTTATACTGTTGCTAAGAATGATATAGAGTACCATTCTTACATAGGCTATAGATTATGACCAGTAATTTATGAGCACTAGCAGTATAGGCAGCTTTAGACGACAATGGGCATTGGGTCTGCTGTCTTTTCTTTTTGGTGAATTCATATAGTGGATCTTCTTTGCGCAATCGATAATTACATTGTGCACCAAGATATAAAAGACATCGCAAATGCTTATTGCCTTTCTTTGATATCTTGAGATGCAGTCCATCAATATCTCCGGATTGTTGTATCTTTGGATTCAAGCCTGCATATGCCACGATGGCTGCTCTATTATCAAATCGGTTCACATCTCCAAGCTCCGCTATGATACGAGCTGCTAGATTCTCTCCGATTCCAACAATACTAACAACTGATGTGAAATAAGGACATGTTCGTGCTATCTCTATCATTTCCTTCAATAGTGAATCGCATTTTTTCTTCTGTTCCTGCACATTCTCAATCAAGCTTGGCAACTTTAGTATTTCTATATCATTGATTTCACATCCTGAATAGCACTCCTTTGCCTTCTCGTAGATCTTATGTACGATTCTTTCTGTATATCCTTTTAAATGACCTGTACGATGCCCAACGGCCTTAACGATGGTATCCTCTCTATGGCTCAAAAGTAAGGATGGATGAGGATATCTTTTTAATATCTCCATTGGGATTGGATCATACAGATTTTGATTCCCTTTAAAGGTCTTATCAATCCTTGGATATATGATATCCAGCATGGATCTCAAACTCACTTTACGTTTTCGAAGATGAACCAATTCACTTTCATATAGACGGCTCAATTGATAGAGTCTTTTGTACTCTTGTGGTTGTGCTTGATATTGTCTTAGTTCCTTCTCACAATAGTACGCTTTGGCGATATGTGCACAGTCTAATGCGTCTGTCTTATTACTATGTAGGTCGGTCTTACGATATGTCGCAGATAATAATGGCGAAATGATGTAGTACCTTATCTTGTGGTCTTCAAGATATTTTTGTAGTGGTCGATGATAGACACCTGTAGCTTCAAAGATAACTGGTATATCTTCTCTTTCTGTCTTAGCTTCAAGGTCTTTGATAGTTTGCCCTAATTTCTGAAAACCATCGATCGTAGCGGAAAGCTGCTTTGGTTTTCGCATTGGATGTCCATTCTCGATGAAGGGCTGGTAATGACAGGAACCCTTTGATACATCCACTGTAATGATTGGTCCTTCCATAATGGAATACTCCTTTCTTTCTGATATGCATAATGTCTTGGTAAACTTCCCCATCCCCACATCCGACTATTTTTCTGGCTTATATACGACATATCTAACTATTTCCTGGATTGTCATCTTGATAAAGCAGCCTAAGAATATAGGAGGGAAGCAGAACGCTTTTTATTACGGACTCAATGATATCACTGGTCTAAAAGAAGGTACGTTCTCACTTTACCCAGACCAATTCCCATACATGCCTGTACGAGAAAGGCCAGAAACATTCTAGTGTTCCTGACCTCTATATCATATTCTTCTTCTGAAGTTTTTTCTCTATGATCAGGACTAGATTATTCCTGATTTCATAATAGAAAAGAAGGGGCTGTAACGCATAACAGCCTACAAAATAAAATGTCCAACCTCTAAATTAAGAGGAAGGACATTTTATTTTTGGTTATAATTTATGTATGGAA
>CALISH010000033.1 GCA_938041275.1 uncultured Solobacterium sp. | reverse complement strand
AGTTACAGAGCCTGTAATAAATTGATGCGATAGGATTACATTACGTTCCTGTTGATTCAGTTCAACTGTTTGTAATGCATGTTTGATAGCTGCTGTATATCCCTCCACAGCTTCTGTCTCATCTAAATACTGGTTTACATAGATCGGACGTATATACGGAAGGCTGTAGAAATGGATGGGTCCATATGCATCCTCTATCGTTGTACTTGCAAGTATACCTGTATATTTCCCAGTAATATGAATATTGGAGTCCGCAAATATCTCAGCTCCATATGAAAGTCTAGTCCCGTTATCGTGGTTTCCTGCAATTATAATCACGTGGATATTTAAGTTCTTTAACTCCAACAGAAACATGCTTAAAAGAGCGACCGCTTCTGAATTAGGGTTACCAGTATCATAGATATCTCCAGCTAATAACACTGTAGTCACTTTTTCTTGTTTTAGAATTTCTATGATTTGTCGCAAAATGTACTTTTGATCTTCAATCAATGAATATTCTTTGAGCCTTTTTCCTAGATGAAGATCTGATAAATGTGCAATTTTCATATAAATAACTTTCTATACTAACTTCTCTGTGCATTTGTGATTGAGAATACAATTGCATTGATCACAGCATAAATCGATAAATTATCTTCCGCATAATATTGCAATAGAATCATGCATGTATGTAATGATCTTGTATGATTATAGAATTTACCATAGTCTTTCTGCATTTTTAGGAAAGCAGATACCTCCTCATAATCCTCCAAAACCCTTTCAAAAGGAATGGATATATTTGCCAATACTGCCGGCAATATGAAGTAAAGGTAGTTAATTGAACGATCCCATCCATTTGTAATTGTCTGTATTAGCTCCATTGCACGTCTTACCTTTACAGTTGCAGTACCCTCACATAGCGCTAAAACATAGGATAATCTTCTTGCATAATCACCGTCCAAATGATATTCATTCATCAATAAATCATCCATGATGACTAACTCATCCACAACATCTTCTTTTAAATGTGGTGTCATTGCCAATATACCGGCATAAATAACATCCTGATCATTTGTTAAAAAACGATGCAGATCTTTCATCTGATTATAAATCGATAATGCTGTATAGTATATCGTTTGATACCGGTTGGATCTCTGCCGCAATGAACGCCAATACCGCAAGTCCATTATTCTTTGCAAAGCTGCGATTAAATTGTTGTTCAAACGCCATCACTCTAGCAACTACTGTATCTGGATCCTGCTGGGAAACAGCCATCATCGCTGCATATATTCTAGGATGAGCTTGCCTATATGGAGATGTAAATGAAAATGCTTTCTTTACTATCCACTCACATGAACTCAATGCATCAAAGTTAATTTCCTGCTTATGGTACATATAAATATATGCAATCACTGCATTTTCATCCAGATTTGAAAAGAAATGTTTTTGCCGCAATGCTTCTTTTTTATCCATAAAGGTTATGCATTTTTGTAACAATAAATCATCCATATCAGTTAAATACCTCTTCTATCTAATATTATAAGCAGAATATGACTTTCCCTCAATTCAAAGTCATAAAAACAAGCCCTCTAAGACTTGTTTAACATGACCTGCGTTGGGCAAGTGCTTTTATTAATGCAATTGTATAAAGAATCGCATTTGTCAGTGTATAAATGGAAATATTATTTCCAACATAGAAATTTAATAAAATCATACATGCATGTAAAGAACGTTCCGGTTTAGAGAATAGACCGTACTGTCTACTCTTTTTTAAATACTGCATCACTTCATCACAATCTTTTTGGATTGTATCAAGCGGAATTGAAAGATTTGCAACTACCGCATGAAGGACATAGTAAATATACCCTATGCGACGATTCCATTTACTTGTACAAGATTCGATGAATTCCATCGCATTCTGAACTTTCTGCGTTGCGGTACCATCACAGAAGGCAAGTGCATAGGAAAGTCTTCTTGAAAAATCCTTAGGTAGTCTATATTCATTCACAAGCAGATCATCCATAATAACCAGTTCATCCACAACATCTTCCTTAACATTTGAAGACATCGCTAAAATCCCTGCATATACCACATCTAGATCATTTGTTAAGGAGCGTTGTAAATCCTTCATTTGGTTATAGATTGCGAGTGCCCTATAGTAGATTGTTTGATATTCTACCTGCGGTCTTTCCGCAGCACTAAAACATAGTACCGCAAGTCCTATCGTATCCTTAAATGTTCGATTGAAGAGTTCTTCAAAACTCATCACACGATTGACTACGATATCCGGTTCAATATTAGACACATCCATCATCGCCGCATATACCTTCGTTAAAAAACGGTATTGAAATGAGCTAAATGGAAATGAATTCTGAATGACATCTTCACAGTGTTCCAACATTTCAAAGTTGATTTCTTTTTCGTTAGACATGTAGATAAATGCAATATCCGCAATCCCTTCAGGGCTATACAGGAAATATTTACGGCGTAACACCCTGCGATTATCCAGAAATGTATTGCATTTTTCTAATAAAAAATCATCCATCAAATCCACCTCTCATTTAAATATTGTATGTATAAATAACTTTTCATGCAATCCATAACAAAAACAAGCCCTACCACCGAAGACTTGTTTATTGTAATTCTAATTAGCGAAGTGAGAATACACCTTCTCCTTCATCTTCTAAAGTGAGGGAGAAGAAATGTGACATCGCCTCTACAAGATGCTCTGTATCTTTTGCGCCTGCTGTTTCATAAGACGAATGCATCGCAAGCTGTGCAAGTCCAATATCTACTGTATTCAACGACACATGGGCATTCGAAATATTGCCCAACGTTGAACCACCAGCCATATCAGAGCGATTTGTAAATGTCTGTACAGGAACTTTTACTGCTGCACATACTTCTTTAAATACTGCCGCAGATACTGCATCTGTTGTGTACTTCTGATTTGCATTGTACTTGATGACAATACCCTTATTCATCTGAGGGCGATTGATTGGGTCTGCCTTATCCACATGATTCGGATGAACCGCATGTGCATTATCTGCAGATACCATAAAGCTAGATGCAATTGCACGTTTTGCTTCTTCTGGCTTCTTACCGCAGGATAGCGCAATTCTTTCCAATGTATCTTCTAAGAAAGTGGAATCTGCACCTTGTTTTGTGCCTGAGCCAACTTCTTCATTGTCAAAAATTGCCACAACAGGAATACTTTCACTATCGTTTGCGCCCAAGAAACCATAAAGGCATCCAAATGCACACTGTAAATCATCTAAGTGACCTGCAGACACGAATTCATTCTGATAACCCCAAACAGTTGCCTTTTCACGCGTATAGAGATATAGGTCATGGCTAAGGATATCTTCCACCTTTACACCGATTGATTCAGCCACGACTTCCATAAACTTACCCTTGGCATCTTCAGTACCAAATACTGGCAACATATCTACCTGTGCATTATAAGTCGCATTTGTATTCACTTCACGATTCATATGAATCGCAAGATTAGGAATAACTAATAAATCCTTGTCAACACGTACAAGCTTTGTAATAAGCTTTCCGTTTTCCTTTACGATGACTCTACCCGCTACAGATAATGGACGATCAAACCATGGCGCACACAACATACCACCATACTTTTCAACGTTTAACTTCACTACTCCATTACCAACGATTTCTGGATTCTCTTTTACTTTAAATGTTGGAGAATCACTGTGTGCTGCCCCAATCATATATCCCTTATAATCTGTTGTAGGGATACGGAAGGCAATGATACTGGATTGGTTTCTCACCGTAAAGTATCTTCCATCTATCTCAAGATTCCAAGAATCCGCCTCGGATAATTCACGATATCCTTGTTTTACTAACACCTTCTTTATCTCATCTATTGCATGAAAACAAGTTGGACTCTTGTGTAGAAAATCTAATAATTTTTCATTGATATCTACCATAAACTCTCCTTATATAAAATTACTTATTTATTATAGACGAAAACCACCGTAATTGGTGGTTTCTCTATCTAGATTACAAAATTTCCGTTTCTAAATACTGGCACAACCGTACCATCTTGTTGGATACCATCAATATTCATTTCTTTTGTACCAAACATAAAGTCTTCATGTTGAGATGATTCATTTGCGCCTGCAGCCTTAAGTTCTTCTTCACTCATATGTGCACCACCCTTTACGTTTTCAGGATATGGCATACCTAATGCCAAATGACACGCAGCGTTTTCATCAAACAATGTATTGAAGAATAGGATATTTGAATTTGAGATTGGAGAATCATATGGCACTAAGGCAACCTCACCTAAGTATCTAGAGCCTTCATCAAAGTCCAATAAACTCTTGAGTGTTTCCTCTTCTTGTTTTGCACCAAAGTCGACAACCTTGCCATTTTCAAAACGGAACCAGAAACCATCAATGACCTTACCACTGTAACTTAAAGGCTTTGATGCGTAGACAATACCATTTACACCTGTTTTCTTAGGCATTGTGAAACATTCTTCGGTTGGAATATTTGGATCGAAATAAACACCCTTCGGTGTCTTATCTCCACCACCAATCCATACATGGTTATCCACAAGTTCTACTGTTAAATCCGTTCCTAGTTCACTTGTAAAATGCAACTGCTTGAAATTTAATTCTGTTAACTTGCGTGCATGTTCTACAAGATCACCATCATGAATGCGCCAGTTTTCAAGTGGATCACTATCCTCTGTTACACGGCTTGTCATAAAGATTGCGTCTTCTAGCTTCTCAAACGCTTCTTCCTCAGAAAGATGAGGGAATACGACCTTTGCCCATTCCACAGAAGGGATGCCTATTACACACCATTGTCCTTCGTTATTCATTGTGTACTTACGTAAGTCTTTCATCTTCTTACTGTACGCCATCTGATATGCACGAACCTTAGACTGGTCTACATCCTTTAAAGCACCTGGCATATCAGAATGAATGCGTAAATAACACGCACCCAAATCATGTTCACGCTTTACCATGTCATATTTCCAATCTGGAATATCGGTTAATGTCTCTTCACTTTGATATGTGTAAGTTAGTTTTGCTAACTCTGTATCGGTCCAGCTCATAATGACTTCTCTAGCACCTACGGCATATGCTTCTTTCGCAACCATGCGTACAAACTCATAGTCACGAACAGATGCGGTAATTACTAGTGGTTGATTTGGCTGTACATTAACGCCACGTACAACTGCTAATTTCGCTAACTTTTGATACATTGATTTACTTGCACTCATAAGATCCTCCTATTTTTTAAATAATTCGTCATAACCCGGAACTTCTTGAATATGACGCATAAAATCTTTGGTAATAATGAATGACTTTGGCCCAAATGGATTGATTACAATAGAGTCATATTTCGCCGGTATTAAGTGAAAGCACTCCTTGATGTTACGTACTTCCATTTGGATTTCATCCTCTTCATATATGTTACTATATCGCAATAATGCATTCCAATCTGTAAACAATACCAATACCGCTTTATCAGGATCAACATTTAGACGAACCGACATAAATCTTTCATCATTGATATTTTCATTTGTGTATTTAATGAGATAAAACTCACTCATACAGATTTCATATACTAGTGTGCCAATATACTCTTGATTCATAAAGAACTTTGCATACTCACGTAAAATTCCGCTCAAACCCGGATTTTCTATAATGCTTGGATCTGTACTAGCTTGAATACTGCTGATAACACTATACTTCAGTAAGAAACCTTTGCATGAATGATTCAGTCTGATTGTTACCATACGATTCTTCGCGAAAGATACTTGTTGATTATCACAGAGTATCTCTACAATCGTTGCACTGACTTCTCCCTTATCACTACAGTGAAGACATATTTCATCATTTACTTTCATCTCACCATAGACAAAACCAGTACAGATTGTATCTTGATCACTTTCGGCAACCATCATCGTATAGCGTCTTTCACCATTCAGGATTGCTTTCTTCTCAAATTGTTTTAATTCCTTTTGGTGTTTCATTTTTTTGTACTGCTGTTGTGTAAAGATAACCACCGCAATTCCTAAAGCAACCGTGGTTAAATAGATCTGTGTTAATTCTCTATTGGCATTTGTTTGCGATTGACTTACAACAACGTATGTCATCCCTATTAGACGCGCAATTAATACACCAACAATTCCAAAAAAGAATAGATTTTTTGTCCATGATGAGACTTTGAATCGGAAATAAACCTCATTTCGACAAGTTTTTCGATACATATATTCCGCCATGGCAAACGTTAGGATCGCAAGAATACCCCAAAGAAGCGGAAATAAACCCTGGATAATCATCCATGGAGATATTGTAATCTTCTGAAATATAAAATTCAGATTATGAAAGAAGCCATATAGTCCTACTACATAACCAATCATCGATATTAACATCACTAAAATCAATAGATACTTTTTCATCGACTTCCTCCAATAGAACAAGTTTATCACAATCCCCAACCGAGGCTATCAAAATAACCACAAAAAACCAATAAAAAAGATATCGAAAGAAATGGTCCAAACGCAATACACTTCTTCTTACAAATAGCCATCCACAAAATCGCAAATATACAGGCAATAGATAATAACATCCATATCTTTTGAAACGAAAGAAATAAACTCATACAAGATACAAGTTTTAAATCTCCACCACCAATGCATTCCTTATGAAACAACTTCTGACAGATAATGGAAATGATACACCCAACAACAAATATGACTAACATACGTATCCATGGATGTAGATTTATATTATTTATCATACATGCATGTATGATAAATAATATGATGATACCGAAATGTATCTCATCAGGAATCTCCATGATGAGATAGTCAATATAACATACACACCAAAGTAGAGCGAACAAAAGAATCCTTATGATTACATCCCACTTGAAAATATCAATGTTCCAAACAAGGAACATTGATAAAAACCCTGTTAATATCTCCGCAAGGACATATTCTTTTGAAAGCTTTTTACCACAATAACGACATCTTCCCTTTAACCATATATAACTTAGTATAGGTATTAAATCATACCAATGCAGTACATGATGACATGCATCACAATGACTACGTACGGTAAATCTTTTTTGAAGATAGCTGTGACACATACATAATAAAAAGCTTCCTAAATGGAAGCCGAATATTCCGATCCATATCCGATACATTTTATCACCCCATAAAATATACAGATATCATTTCTACTTTCCTTATAATTTCTCAAGAATCTTATCTTTGTTAAATAAGATAACCACAACAGAAATTACTTGAATCGCCACTGCAAGTGCAGATACGACATAGTTTCCTTCTGCTAAGAAGTGACCCGAGATACAGCTTAATAAAATCTGTATCCAACTAGAGCACAATATCGCTAGAGAGAAATCTTTCAAACTTATTTTAGCATGTGCAGCTACATAAGGAATGATACCATTTGGTATCCCCGGTAACATACATGATACCGCCACAACAAAGATTGGCTTTCCCTCATCGATCTTCTTCATTAACCAGTTTTCTTTTGGTGTTGTATTATTCAACGCAATACGGATAGATTTACCTACACCACGTAGTATCGCAAACACCAAGACATTACCAGCAGTAAAACCAAGCCAGCATAGTAGGAAAGCTCTCCACCAACCAAATAGGAAGGCACCCGCAAACTGGATAATGACACCCGGTAAAATAACACTGACTACCTGGAGCACACTAATCATAAATAGTGCAATATAGGCACCATAATGACCCTGTCCTTGGATATATTCTGCTAGATCTGACTGATTTCCAGACTGTAATATCTGCCATACCTCTTGAACCACTGGCCCAAAAGCACGGTATACTAACCACCCAATGATTGCAATAATCACCAAGATCAATAGTATAATCGCAGGCTTTCTTAGTCGCTTGATTTTTCTAACCATGTTCCCCCTGTAATGAAATACAATTTAAAACAATAACATATTTTAAAAAACACGCAACTATATTTTCTTTAAATAATCCGACTTAACACTATGTTCCTTCAAGAAGTTTCTCACTTCATCAAACTGGTCTTCCTCAAAAAAAAGCGCAGTTTGAATCTTATTTCTCACAAAATAAATACTATTATCCGAACGTGAAAGCATTACCTGCCCTGCCTTATGGAATTTAATCAGTGAGCCCGTCATTACAATCCCTTCATCTGATAATCCAGATTTCATAAAGTAGTACATCACTCCCAAAACAATTGGAACAATGAATTGTACGATACGGAATACCCCCTCATAACGTACAAAACCAATGATCGCAATCGCAAGAAATAAGACAGGAATCATCCACTTCATCTTATTGCCAACCTTCGTCTCTATCTTTACGGTATTTGAAACCATCAACATTCTCGCAAACGCGACTAACATCACTGCATCAAATACATATAAAATCAAATTCTGAATATCCATAAGATCCTCCGTGTTCTTTATTCTATCATAAAAGGTTCTGCACTTGCAGAACCCCATTCATCTACTTCAACCAAACAACAGTCTTACCTTCAGCAGTTGTTTGGACAACATTGGTAATATTAAATCCAGCATCCTGTAGAATCTTTGTCATCTTATCTACCGCAACTTTCCCCGTTGCCTTAACAACAACCTCAGAGCCACGGTCTGTATGATATACAGCAATGTTTTCTACATTTGCATTTTCTTGTGCAAATAACTTCGTCACCTGCGCAAATATACCAGGCTTATCATCAATCAACATGACAAATCTTGTACCTTGACGTTTTAAGCCCATTAAATCAACAAATGTTAAGAAGATATCCTTTTCTGTGATAATACCAACTACATGATTCTCTTCATCCACGACCGGCAATACATTGACCGTATTTTCTAGCATCACTTGCGCAGCTTCTTCTAAGAAAACCATTGGAGAAACCGTATGCACATCACGAATCATGATGTCCTTTGCCTGTGTACGAGATAACAAGTAATTCAATTCATAAATGGATAAGGAAGTTGCGTTCTTTCCAGATGTATCGTTTACTAGTCCCTCTGTGATCAAACCAATTAGTTTATGATTCGCATCCACAACTGGTAAGCGGTGGAAGTGATTCTTACCCATAATTTCTAGTGCTTTGGATAACGGTGTATCCGCTGTAATTGTAATAGGATTCGCCGTCATATGATCTTTAACGTACATTGTTTTATCCTCCTAGATAAACTTTCTGAACTTGCTCGCTAGCAGCCAACTCTTGACCACTACCCTCTAATGTTATTTTACCTGTTTCTAGCACATATGCACGATCAGCTATCGCTAATGCCATCTTTGCATTCTGTTCTACTAGTAATATTGTAGTACCTTGCTTGTTAATTTCTTCAATAATTCTAAAGATTTCTTTTACAAGCAATGGCGATAAACCCATGGATGGCTCATCCAATAATAGAATCTTTGGTTTAGCCATTAACGCCCTACCCATCGCAAGCATCTGCTGTTCCCCACCAGATAAGGTACCAGCTAATTGTTTCTTACGTTCTTTTAAACGTGGAAATAACGTATAAACACGCTCTAAATCTTGTGCAATCCCTTCTTTATCTTTTCTTGTAAAGGCGCCAAGATCAAGATTTTCTTCAACGGTCTGTGAAGCGAATACTCTTCTACGTTCAGGTATCTGTGCAAGTCCCATCGTCACAATTTTATGGGCTGGAATCTTTGTGATATCAACCCCATCCAACAAAATAGAACCCTCTGCAGGCTTTAATAAACTGGAGATCGTATGCATGGTCGTTGTCTTTCCAGCACCATTAGCACCGATTAACGTAACAATTTCACCATCATTGACTTCAAAGGAGATACCCTTGATAGCTTCAATCATTCCGTAACGTACAACTAAATTTTCTACTTTCAGCATATCATCACTCTCCTAAGTATGCCTTTACAACATCTGGGTTTGTACGGATTTTCTCTGGTGTTCCCTCTGCTAGCAACATACCATAATTCAATACAGAAATCTTCTCACAGATACCCATGACAAGCTTCATATCATGTTCAATTAATAAGATAGCGATATTGAAACGATCACGTACAAGGCGAATTGTTTCCATGAGATTCTTTGTTTCCTGAGGATTCATACCTGCCGCAGGCTCATCCAACAATAATAGTTTTGGATGTGCGCCTAAAGCACGGATGATTTCTAACTCACGTTGTTTACCATACGGTAAATTCTTCGCAAGTTTATCCGCATCTTTTTCCAGATGGAATACTTCTAATAAGGACATAGCTTCTAGATCCATATCTTTTTCCTGTTTTAAGGAATTTGGTAACTTAAACATCCCAGAGAATAATCCATAGTTAGCTTGTGTATCCAAAGCTGCTAAGACATTCTCTTTCACAGTCATATCTTTAAACAAACGAATATTTTGGAAGGTACGCGCAATTCCTAAACGAGTAATCGCATATGGCTTCATCCCATTAATCTTCTTACCCTCTAGCTTTACTGTACCATCCGTTGGTGTATACACACCCGTCAACATATTAAACACTGTTGTTTTACCAGCCCCATTTGGTCCAATCAAACCATAGAGCTGACCTTCCTCAATCTTCATTGAGAAGTCATTTACAGCACGTAAACCACCAAAGTTAATACCGAGTTCATCAACTTCTAGAATATATTTCTTCTCACTCATGAATGAACCTCCTTATTCCTTTTGAAACGATGGAAAAACGCCTGCATTTGTGGAGCATGTTTCACTAACATCATCAGAATCAACACAATCGAATATACGAGCATACGATAATCACTCACACTACGTAGTATTTCTGGTAATAATGTTAGAACACTTGCGGATACAATAGAACCAAAGATATTACCCATACCACCTAATACAACCATTACCAAAATCTCAATCGATTTATCTAATGTAAATACGCTCGGTTGTAAGAAGCCCATGTAATGAGCGTATAAAGCACCACCTACACCCGCAAAGAATGCGGAGTATAAAAACGTAATAATCTTATATTTCTGGGTATTGATACCAGAAGATTCAGCCGCAATCTCATCTTCACGAATCGCAATGATTGAACGACCATGTCGAGAATGAATCAGAGATAACGATAAGAAGACCGTAATCGCAGCTAAAGCGAATGCCCATGTAAAGGTTGTATTCTTTGCGATTGCGGAATAACCACCAGCACCACCCAATACTTTCAAGTTGATCAGTACATTACGTACGATTTCACCAAAGGCTAATGTAATAATTGCGAGATAGTCTCCACGTAAACGTAGGGTTGGTAAACAAACAAGAAGACCTAGAATCATCGCAACGATACCGCCGATGAGAATCGCAATTGGAAATTCGATAACAGGTAAAAGACGCATTGACTTTGTAAATACTGCAGAAGCGTAGGCTCCAGCAGCCATAAATCCCGCATGGCCTAACGCAAGTTCACCAAGGAAACCCGCTGTCATATTTAAAGAAACCGTCAAGATTACATTGATACAGATGGTAATCAAGATACCTTGCCAATAACTCTTTAATACACCGATACGCATTAACACAACAAGCAAGATATATCCTAGTGCAGTAATGCCAAATTCGAGTAGGAGTCTGTTTTTTAAATTGAGTTTTTTCATCACTTACACCTTCTCCTTTACATTCTTTCCTAGAATACCTGCCGGTTTAAATACCAACATCAAAATTAAAATTGCAAATACAATCGTATCTGTTAACTGAGAGGAAATATATGCCTTGGTCATAGCTTCCACCATACCAAGGATAAACGCACCAATTACCGCACCTGGAATTGAACCAATTCCACCCAGTACCGCCGCAATAAACGCCTTAATACCAGGTAAAGAACCTAGGGTTGGGTTAATCATTGGATAACAATTTGCATATAGAATACCTGCGATTGCCGCAAGAGCACAGCCAATCGCAAACGTTAAGCTGATTGTAGTATCAACGTTAATTCCCATTAGCTTGGCAGCACCTTCATCCTCTGATACAGCACGCATCGCCTTACCCATCGTTGTCTTATTTACAAATAACGTCAATAAGACCATCAACAATACAGACACACTAAATGTAATATAATAGTTTGCCTGAATTGAAATACTACCGAGATTTAGTGCTGGTAATGCAATAAACGCATGATATGGTTGTGGATTTGCGCCAAAAATCAATTGGAACAAATTCTGTAGGAGGTAACTAATACCAATCGCAGTAATCAATAATGAAATACGACTTGCGTTACGTAAAGGCTTATACGCAACCTTCTCCATCACAACGCCCAAAACAGCACACGCGACGATAGAGATAATGACCGCAAGCCACCATGGTAATCCAAACTTCATACTGATAAAACTAATATACGCACCGACCATGATGACGTCTCCATGTGCAAAGTTAATTAACTTCGCAATGCCGTATACCATCGTATAACCTAGCGCAATCAGTGCATAAATTGAGCCGATGTTTAATCCATTGATAAATTGCATAAAAAACTGATTCATGCATTTCCCTCCTTACCACAAATAACGAAATAGGGAGTATTGCCTCCCTATCTCAAATCACTACTTCTTATAAGTTGTATATTGACCGTTCTTGATTTGAACGAATACTGGTTCCTTGATTGGGTCACCATTACTATCAAAGGAGATACTTCCTAAGATTCCCTTGTAGTCTGTAGATGCAATGCCCTTTACAATATCGCTAGCCTTGAGAGAACCAACCTTTTCAATTGTCTGTAATAACAACATTGTTGAGTCATATGCATTGATACCGAATGAGTTAATATCTGTACCGAACTTTTCCTTGTACTTCTTCATGATATCCTGAACACTCTCCATATCTGGTGAGTATTGGTTGATGAAGATAACACCTTCAATTGCGGAAGCGTCGTTACCAGCTACACTGGTAGCTCCATCCCAACCATCAGCACCAACAATCTGTGCCTTAATGCCAAGATTTCTTGCTTGCTTTGCAATCTGTACATCCTTTTCATAATAGTTTGGAACAAATAATACATCAACATCTTCAGCCGCAATCTTTGTTAACTGAGAACTGAAGTCCTGATCAGCAGTAGAGAATGCTTCAGAAAGAACAACCTTTCCACCCTTACTTTCAAACTCAGCCTTGAAAGCTTCCGCTACACCAGTTGAGTAATCATCATCACTGTTATAAATCATAGCAGCCTTCTTTAAGCCTAATGTTTCATATGTAAAGTCAGCTACCTGCTTTGCCTGCTGTGGGTCTGTATAACATGCACGGAATACGTTTGGCCCACCTTCATCCGTAATATTTGCAGCAGTACCACTAGGTGTAATAATAGGAACACCAGTATCCTTACTCTGTACTGCAATCGCATAAGATTCACCTGAAACAGTACCACCGATAATACCTGCAACCTTTGTGTCAGAAACAAACTTGTTATAGATATTTAACGCCTGTGTCTGATCACCTTGAGAATCCTGTACATCCACCTTAATGTTTGTACCTTTCGCAGCGTTGTAATCTTCTACCGCAAGTTTAACCGCATTTGTTACTGCTAGACCATATACTGCATAGTCACCTGTTGTTGGTCCTAATGTACCAATCGTATATGACTTCAAATCTCCAGCCGCAACATAATCAGAAGTTGTTTCTGTTGATGTAGATTTACCAGAAGATCCTTCGGATGCTTCACAAGCTGCTAGTGATAGAGCCATGAGTGCCGCAAGGCCACCTTTTACTAATTTCTTGAAACTCATCATTTCCACCCTCGTTTTCTAATCTCTTATTTAAGATGTTCTTATTATATTGATGTAAAAATCTAAAATCAACTATATTCAGAATATTTTTGCACATTTCTTTCACATTTGATGTAAATTTCTTTCAAAATTACAGATTATTTTTTTCAATGTATAAAATTTATTCAAATTCACAAACCAATTATTTGCGTATATTTACCGCAAAACATACACTACATGTAGGAGGATGACGCGATGCACGACACATGGAATCCATGGCATGGATGTAAGAAGATTAGTGAAGGATGCGCAAACTGCTATATGTATTTTCTCGATCAAATACGCGCGCAAGATGGCGCACTCATCCGCTTGACAAACAATATGAAAAAACCCTTGGCAAAAAACCGCAAGGGTGAATATAAAATCGGCGCTCTAAAATTACTTGGGGTCGGGGTACCG
>CALISH010000032.1 GCA_938041275.1 uncultured Solobacterium sp. | reverse complement strand
AGGCTGTATGCCTCAAGTAAATCTATAAAATTTACTTAATCGTTACAGCCCCTTTAATATTTTTATAATTCTTTGCACTCGTGAATTCTACGCTTTATACCATTCAAAACAACATATCCTTTTTCTGGTGCCTCACGATGAACAATGTTTTTACCATTGATATCATCTGTGTGATTTGGCTCCATGATACTTGGAACGTGACGTGGTACTGAACGTACTGGTATATCTAGTGGTGACTTTGGTGGAATATAGTCATTGTTGAAAGTTTTTCTCTGTTGGTTATTTGCCTGTTGTAACTTATTGGAAAACCCAATTAAGAGAGCAGATGTGACAACCATCAGAAGAATTAAAGGGAAGAAACTATCTAACATAATAGTTACTCTTTAATACTTTCTGTAATTCCTTTTGCAAGACCAGCAAGACTTTGAATTTCTGAAGGGATGATAATCTTAGTTGCTTTACCATCTGCAGCAGCAGCGAAAGCTTCTAAACTCTTTAAGCGAATAACTGTATCATCAGCGCCTGCTTCCTTGATAGCGCGGATACCATCCGCAGTAGCTTCTTGGATAGCACGGATTGCTTCAGCCTGACCCTCAGCTTCTTTAATTTCCTTTTCACGAGCAGCTTCAGCAGCTAAGATTGTAGCTTGTTTTTCAGCTTCAGCATTTAACACAGCAGATTCTTTCTTACCTTCTGCCTCAAGGATCATTGCTTGTTTTTGACCTTCAGCAGTTAAGATAGCAGCACGCTTTTCACGTTCAGCCTTCATCTGCTTCTCCATGGATTCACGAATCGCTGTTGGTGGTTGAATGTTCTTTAACTCGACACGAGTAACTTTGATTCCCCATGGGTCTGTTGCTAAGTCGATTGTTTGTAACATCTGAGAGTTGATTGCTTCACGGGATGTTAATGTTTGGTCTAACTCCATATCACCAATGATATTACGTAATGTAGTAGCAGTTAGATTTTCCATCGCCATGATTGGATTTTCTACACCGTAAGCATAATCATGTGGGTTCATAACCTTGAAGTACACAACGGAGTCAATCTGCATTGTTACGTTATCCTTTGTGATAACAGGCTGTGGTGCGAAGTCAGCTACCTGTTCCTTTAGAAGAACTCTACGACGAACATGATCTACAAATGGGAATTTGAAGTGAATACCTGCATCCCAAGTTGTACGATATCTACCGAAACGTTCGATAACATATGCGTTTTCCTGTGGAACGATGTTTGCACATGATACTGCAAGTGCGATAGCTAAAATAAAGAAAATAGCTGGAATAATAATGATTTCCATTTTAATATCCCCTCCTTATGGGTGACGGATAATAGTCTTATCCATGACATAATCGTACTCAAAATTTGACCACAAGTCAATACGTGATTCAGACATTTATTCACTTTTATCTAAAATGAAAGAACGCTCAAATTGGTTTCTTTGCTAGAGTTTTAAAATAAAGTGAATCAGTGATAAGATAGTAGGGATGAAGGGAGTCACATCATGAGCGAAAATATCATTCAGGCGATTGCGACGGAGTTAAAGGTTCAACTCAGTCAGGTCGAAAATACACTATCTTTATTAGCGGAAGGAAATACAGTTCCATTTATTGCCCGCTACCGTAAGGAAGCCACAAAGGGTTTAGATGAAGAACAGATTTTCTATATCCAGAAGCAATACGAATATCAACAGAAATTAGCTGAAAGAAAAGAGAATGTTCTGAAGTTAATTGAAGAACAGGGTAAGTTAACAGAGGAAATTAAACAGTCTGTTATCGAATGTACAAAACTATCACAGGTAGAGGATATCTACCGTCCATATGCACAAAAGAAGAAGACTCGTGCCACAACAGCCATCAAGAATGGTTTACAACCACTTGCGGATTGGATGCTTGCGCTACCTACCGAAGGTTCCTTAGAAGCTGAAGCTGAGAAGTACTTATCTGAGACAGTGACTTCCGTTGCGGATGCGATTCAGGGTGCGAAAGATATTATCGCTGAAGTTGTCAGTGATAACGCAAAACAACGTTGGGCATTTAAAGATACAATCATGCAAGCAGGTGTTCTTCAGACAAAGTTAAAGAAGGATGCAGTTGATGAAAATAAAGTCTATGAAATGTACTACGATCGCAGTGAAAAGATTTCTCAGCTCGCTGACCACCGTATTATGGCAATTGATCGTGCCGAGAAAGAAAAGGTTATTACAGTTTCCTTTGTCTTCGATGACGAACAGTTAAAGAAGAATGCATTAAAGACACTTCTCAAGGGTCAAACAACAATTGTTGAGGAGGCTTTACATGAAGCGGTTGTAGATGGTTGTGATCGTCTATTATTCCCATCTATCGAACGTGAAATTCGCTCTGAATTAAGTGAAAGAGCACAGAATAAGTCCATTGAAATCTTCTCTATGAACTTAGAGAAGTTACTCTTACAGGCTCCATTAAAGGGAAGAATTGTATTAGGATTTGACCCTGGTTTCTTCAATGGTTGTAAGTTAGCTGTCATTGATGAAACAGGTAAGATGTTAACTGTTAGTAAGATTTTTCCATTCTCAAAGAAGGGTGAAGATATTGAAACTTCTAAGAAGAAGTTACTAGCCCTCATTCAAAAGTATCATGTGCAGATTATCGCTATTGGTAATGGTACTGCATCTCGTGAAAGTGAGAAGTTAGTTGCAGAACTCATTCATGAACAGAAGTTAGATGTTTCCTATGCAATCGTATCTGAAGCAGGTGCTTCTGTATGGTCAGCACAAGAAGCTGCACGTAAGGAATTCCCAGATATTGAAGTTGAAGAGCGTTCCGCAGTATCGATTGGAAGACGTTTACTTGATCCACTTGCGGAGTTGATTAAGATTGATCCACAATCTATCGGTGTTGGTCAATACCAACATGACCTTCCACAGAAGGCACTAACAGAAAGGCTGGATGAAGTTGTAATGAAGGCAGTAAACCGTACCGGTGCAGATTTAAATACAGCTTCCTTAGAGTTACTCACACATATCTCTGGTTTAAATAGTGGTACAGCACAAGAAATTGTAAACTATCGTAATGAAAATGGGCGCTTTACTAACCGTAAACAATTACTCAAGGTTAAGAAGTTAGGTCCAAAGGCATTTACACAGTGTGCAGGTTTCTTGCGTATTACAGATGGTGATGAACCACTCGATCAAACATCAATTCACCCAGAAAGTTATGAAGCTGCTCGTAAGCTTATGCAGGCATGTGGTATTACAAAACTTGGCGAAGCGGATATCTCTTTCCCTAAGGAAAAGACAGCAGAACTTGGTATTGATGAATATACACTCAAGGATATCGAGGAAGCAATTCGTCAACCACTACGTGACTATCGTGACCAATTTGATGGTGCACTTCTAAAGAGTGATGTTCTCAATATTTCAGACTTACATGTAGGGGACCAATTATCCGGTACAGTTCGAAATGTAGTAGACTTTGGTGCCTTCGTGGATATTGGATTACATGAAGACGGCTTAGTTCACTTATCTCATATGTCGATGAAGAGAATTTCTCATCCATCTGAGTGTGTAGCGGTGAATGATATTGTTAAGGTTTGGGTATATCAAATTGATGAAGCGAGAAATCGCGTGCAGTTATCCTTACTACCGCTAGATCAATTAGAACAACGTGATGCGGCATACCGTCATCGTAAAGCAACTGGTGGAAAGCATAACAACCAAAGACCAAAACAAAACAAGCCAGTGAAGAAAGAAATATCCATGGACGACGCTTTAGCACGTCTTAAGGAAAGATTTGGTAAATAAGTAATCAAAGGTGGATGTAATTAGTATCCATCTTTTTTTAATTCCTAAAAGAATATAAATAAGTTAGTTGACACTAACTTAAAAACAAAGTATCCTTTAACTGTAGTTAGCAATAACTAACTAATGGAGGAATTATGATGAAAAAATTATTGTTAATCATAGTGGTTGCTATGATGACTGCGTGTGCAGGAAATAAACCAAGTATGACAACGGGTTCTACAAAGGAATCAGATAAACTAAATGTTGTGGTGACAACTTCATTCTTGGAAGACATGGTAAATGTGTTAGTGGGAGACAAGGTTAATACACAACTCATTATCCCAGCAGGAGAAGATCCACATACCTACGAAGCTAAACCTGAAGATAATACAAAATTACAAAATGCGGATTTGGTGTTATACCATGGATTACATTTTGAAGGAAAGATGGTTGAACTGCTTGAAGCCATTGGTGCGGTGTCCGTATCACAGAACTTTGACGAATCAAAAGTTGGTCGAATGGAAGAAAATGGAGAAACGATTATTGATCCTCACTTCTGGTTTGATATCGACTTATACAAACAAGCAACACAAGAGGCCGCAAAAGCACTTGAGGATAAACTGCCAGATTTAAAAGATGAAATTGAAGAGAACCTGCAGGCATATCTTAAGAAGTTGGATGAATTAGATGCGTATAATCGTGAACAACTCAATCAGATTCCAGCAGATCGTAGAATTCTAATTACACCACATGATGCGTTTAACTATTTCTCACGCCGTTATGGTATTACCGTAAAAGCACCACAGGGTGTTAGTACAGATGCGGAATTATCCAATAGTGATATGGCAGAAACTGCGGCGTATATCGTTGAACATCAGGTAAAGGCTATCTTTGCGGAAACAACAACTGATCCTGCACGCATGGAGAAGTTAAAGGAATCGTGTAAGGCAAAGGGATTTGATGTGAAGGTAGTAGGTGGTGAGGGGAAGGAATTGTTTAGTGACTCTTTAGCACCTAAGGGACAGCCTGGAGATACGTATATTGATATGTATCGTTTCAATGTTGATCTTATCGTATCAAACCTCAAGTAAAGGAGGATCTATATGAGCTATATACATGTCGAAGATTTAACGGTTTCATATGGAGAAAGTCCTGTACTATGGGATGTGGATGTTGATATCGAAAGAAATGCAATCACAGCAATCGTAGGCCCAAATGGTGCAGGGAAATCGACGTTATTGAAATGCATTCTCGGTTTTATAAAGTCTATTTCAGGTGTGATTACAATCGATGATAAAAGTCTTGCGGATGTGCGGAAACAGATTGCGTATATCCCACAGGTATCTGCCGTCAATTGGAATTTTCCTATCCGTGTAAAAGATGTAGTTCTAATGGGACGCTACGCTAGCCTTGGGTGGTTGAAATGGCCACGTAAAAAAGACAAGGAACTGGCACACCAAGCCCTTTGTGAAATGGGAATCGAAGAGTTTGAGAATCGTCAGATATCACAACTATCCGGCGGACAGAAACAACGTGTCTTTATCGCTAGAGCACTTTGCCATGATGCTGATTTGATTGTGATGGATGAACCACTTGCAGGGGTTGATCAAACCAGTGAACAAATCATCATGGATAAAATCAAGGAACTACAAAAAGCTGGTAAGACAATTGTTTGTGTACACCATGACCTACATACACTAAAGAAATACTTTGATCATGTCGTATTTATCAATAAATATGTTATAGCAAATGGAAAAATAGATGATGTATTGACAGAAGAAAACATTAGAAAGACGTATCAAAATGGAAAATATAACACAGATACTATTCTCTTATGATTTCTTGGTTGTGGCGATTGGTACAGTATTACTAGCAATTCCAAGTGCGATTGTAGGATGCTTTAGCGTTTATAAGGGACAAAGTTTAATGGCGGATGCAGTAGGGCATGCATCCTATCCTGGGGTAGTCATTGCGTTTATGTTATTTTCGATACGTAGTTCTGTGATACTAACACTAGGTGCTGCGGTGGTTGGTATTCTTGCATATCTTACAATTCAGATGATTCGTAAACACAGTGTGATTGATTTCGATGCGGCATTAGCGATTACCCTTACAGGTTTCTTTGGACTTGGAATGGTATTAAAGAGTTACTTACAAGGAAATCCTTCATACATGCGTGCATCGCAAGCAGGATTGAAGAACTATATCTTTGGTTCTGCAGCATTCATCATGAAGGAAGATATTATCATGATTGCGATATGTGCAATCATCGCAACAGTATTATTGGTTTTATTCTATAAAGAATTAGTGGCTAGTATCTTTGACCCACAATTTGCAAGTTCGATTGGGATTTCGATGCCTATCGTCAGTGGTGTCTTGTTACTGATGATGGTGATGTTTATCGTTGTTGGATTAAAGTGCATTGGTGCAATTTTGATTTCTTCATTTTTAACAATGCCGTGTATCTGTGCAAACCAACATTCTAGAAATCTCAAGCAGGTATTATGTATCGCAGCTGGCGTAGCTGGAGTCTCCGCATTCATAGGAACCTTTCTTTCAACCGCATATAGTGGAATTGCGACAGGCCCAATGGTGATACTCTGTATGGGTACATTTACAATATTGTCTATGATATTTGGTAAGTATGGTTTGATTGCACAAAGAAAACGTAGAAAGGATACGAAATCATGTCAGAAGTATTGTTAACACTGATGGTAACAGCCATTGGATGTGCAATTCTAGGTCCCGTTCTTATCCTTCGAAAATTAGCAATGACGGCAGATGCACTATCACATTCCGTATTGTTAGGTATTGTAGTCGCATTCTTCTTTGTGCCAGATTTACGTTCCATATGGTTAGTGATTAGTGCATCCATCTTTGGTGTATTTACGATATGGCTCGTGGAAGAATTATCTCGTCATCGCTTGGTAGAACGTGATGATGCATTAGCGATTGTCTTTCCTGTATTCTTTGCGTTAGCTGTATTACTAATCACGAAGTTCTTCCGGAATACCCATCTAGATGTAGAGATTGTATTAATGGGTAATCCGCTCTTTACACCATTTATTCGACAATTTGGAATACCAAAGTCGCTACTTGAGATGTTAGTGATTACAGCAATGAATGGGATATTCTTACTAGTGAATTATCAAAAGTTGAAGATATCAATCTTTGACCCAGAGTATGCACAATTAATCGGAATACCTGTCACGTATTTATATCGTGTGTTAATGGTTTTGGTATCCGTTACCTGCGTTGTGGCGTTTAATAGTGTTGGTGGTATTTTAGTGATTTCATATTTTGTGGCACCTGCGGCAGCCGCATGTATGATTACAAAAGACCTAAAGATCACAATACTTGTATCGATACTCTTTGCGATTATCAATTCATGGTTAGGATACCATTTCGCAATTTTGTGGAATGTATCCGTCTCTGGTATGTGTAGTTTGGCAGGAATGATTATAGTAGTATTGGGTATTATCTTCCATCGAAATGGCATGTTAAGACAATGGGCAAAGTCTTTTGTGAATCATGAAAAGTTCTGTGAAGATTTACTACTAGTTCATCTCTATCGTCACAAGGGTAATGCGATTGAACTAGGTTATCAAACAATTCATCAACATCTTAACTGGTCAAATAAAATCACGGATGATCGTATCGAAAGATTAATCAAGCGTGCGTACGTTGTGCGTGATGATTCAAAGCAGTTATATTCCTTGACAGAAAAAGGAATCACATACGTCACAAAACAATTATTTCAATAGAATTTATGGATATGACAGAAAATGTTATATCCATTTTTGTTTTGCTTGTTAGGCGGTATAATAAGCATAAAGAATTGAGGTGTTTGAAGTGAAAATATTTGAACAATTTCCACAGTATGAAGATGGGTTTATAGTATTACGTCGTTTTGTACAGGAAGATGCAAAATATCTTTCGGAAGTATATGAAGTAAGACTAACAAAACGTCAAGCAGAGAAAACAATAGAGAATTATGAAAAGTCTTACCGTGATAAGGATGAAGTGATTCTAGGTATCTTTGGTAAAGATGATGAACAATTAAAGGGTATTATTGAGATTTACGATATTCATGAAGCTGAACTTTCTATCGGTTATATGATTGTTGAGAAGTATCGTCACCAAACATATGCTAAGAATAGTGTGTATCTTCTAACGAAGAAACTGATTGATGATTATGGAATTACATGCATACATGCAAATTGTCATGTGGATAATCTCTATTCTATCCGTGTATTAGAACATAATGGGTATGAAAGACTTGGACAAGATGAGGATGAGTACGTTTATGAATATAAGCCAAAACAATTAGTTCAGGATGCATTTAATCAAAATGAGAAGACAATTGTGCTTGCTGGTGGATGTTTCTGGGGTGTTGAAAAGGTATTTAAAGCGTTAGATGGTGTTGTTGAAACAACCACCGGATATGCAAATGGCATCACAGAGAAACCAACCTATGAAGAGGTATGCCGTAATGAAACGGGATATAAGGAAGCGGTAAAGGTTGTTTATCAACCAGATGTAGTTTCTTTATATACCATCATCCGTGCATTCTTCTTATGTATTGATCCACGTCAACGTAATCGTCAAGGGAATGACTTTGGTACACAATACCAAACAGGTATTTACTATGTAGATGAGAAGGATCTTGATAATATCAAGCCAATTTATGCAAGTGAACGGATGAAGTATGATCGTTTCTTTGTGGAATTAGAGCCACTTAAAAGCTTTTATACTGCTGAAGAATACCATCAGGATTATCTTGACAAGCATCCAAATGGGTATTGCCATATCACTGCTTTTGAGATGGAAGAGGTAAAGAAGTTAAATCAACAACCATGTCAAATTACAGTTATTCTTCCATTTGAAAAAGAGCTGAGATTAGAAGTAAAGAAAAATACGACGATCGCCCAGCTTATTCAAGAAGTAAATACAGAACACCGTATTTATGCTGCACTCATCAATCATAAGCACGTACATTTTAGCGAGTGTGTTCACAATCAAGATGTGATTGAACTACAGGATATTCGTGCATCGTATGGAAATACCTGTTATCAATCTACATTAACACTTCTATATTTGAAGGCAATTCATGATGTAATGGGTAAGAATGTAACAGTTACGATTGCTAACTCGTTATCCAAGGGATTATTCACTGTGATTCATGCTGGGAATGTGACAGATGCTCTTGCGAAAGAAATCGAAGCACGTATGCATGAACTTGTAGAGGATAAGCTAGAGATTACAGAAGAGTATGTAGACCGTGATAGAGCCATCCAACTTCTACAGGATGCTAAGGATAAGAAGAGCGTAGACCTATTAAATACCGCAAGTGATTTAAAGAATGTCTATATTATTACACTTGCGGATGAGAAGATGATGTCTTTTGTACATGCATTACCATTTACAAGCGATATCCCGTTTTTTGAGGTACGTCGTTATCGCAATGGATTATTATTGCGCTTTCCACACCCAAACTACCCAGATCAGATTCCTCCATATGAGGAACAGAAATCACTGTACGATGCTTTCTCTGAGGAAACACAATGGGAGAAGCTATTAAAGGTTAGCTTTGCATCTGACTTGAATCGCATGATTGAAAAGAAGGAACCCAAGGATTTAATTATGTTAAGTGAAGCGTTACATGAAAAGAAGATTGCGATGATTGCGGAACAAATTCAAAGCGCAAAGAAGAGAATTATTTTAATCGCAGGACCATCTTCATCTGGAAAGACAACATTTGCTAAACGTCTATGTATCCAGTTGAAAGTGATAGGTTTAAATCCGTTGTATCTTGGAACAGATGATTACTTTGTCAGTCGTGATGAAATGATTCTAGATGAAAATGGGAAATATGATTTTGAGGCGCTTGAAGCAGTTGATCTTCATCTGTTTGAAACACAGATGAATGCATTACTGCATGGTGAGAAAGTGGATTTACCAGAATTTGATTTTATTACTGGTAAGAAGATATTCGGGAAGAGAATTATTTCCATTGATGCTTCACAACCAATTGTGATTGAAGGCATTCATGGTCTTAATCCACAGCTTACAGGAGGGATTGATGATAGTGAGAAGTTTAAAATCTATATCAGTCCTTTAACACAGATTAATCTTGATGCGCATCATCGTATTCCAACGACAGATGCACGCATGTTAAGAAGAATGGTTCGAGACAATCGTACACGCGGACGCGATGGTGCGGTTACCATTTCATCATGGCTATCAGTACGTCATGGGGAAGAAAAGTATATCTTCCCATTCAATAAGGAAGCTGACGTATTCTTTAATAGCCAGTGTGTATATGAACTAGCAGTATTAAAGAAATATGCAACACCACTATTAGAAAAAGTACAGCCTGACCAGGCTGAATATGCAGAAGCACAGAGAATGTTACAATTCCTTTCTTGCTTTAAGTCAATTGATGATGACAGTATCATTGCGAATAATTCAATTATTCGTGAATTTATTGGTGGTTCTATTCTAGTTTCCTAAAAAGGATGCTCGAGCCTTCTTTCAATTTGAAGTTATGTTTGGTAGAATATGAGTTTATCAGAAGGAGGGGGAAAGAATATGTCGAAGGAGAAATTCCCGACGAAATTAAGCATGATATGGCATTTTTTAAGGGGATCCAAAGTATATTTTGGTTTTTCTATCCTCTTTGCCTGTCTTGTTTCGTTATTAGAATTAATTAATCCAAGAATTATTGCGTTTACTGTAGACTCAGTAATCGATCATAAAGAAGTTGTATTACCAGAACTAATTCAGAACTGTCTTGATGCGATAGGTGGGATAACGTTTTTACGTCATAACCTTTGGGTAATCGCAATCGTTGTAGTGATTGTTGCGTTACTTGCGGTATCTTGTCGTTACTTCTTTCAGTCATTTACAGCGATGGGATCTGAGAAATTAGTAAAGACAATGCGTGATGACTTATTTACACATATTATGCATTTACCATTTAAGTGGCATAGTGAAAATCACACTGGTGATATTATTCAAAGATGTACATCAGATGTAGATACAATTAAAGGTTTCTTATCTGAACAGTTAATCTACCTTGTGCGTATCATTATCTTGATTGTGTTGGTGCTATTCTTTATGTTTTCAATCAATGTAAAGTTAGCACTAGCCACATCCGCTTTTATTCCAATTATTGTCGGATATAGCTTGTTCTTCCACGCAAAGATCGGAAATGCATTTGAAGTTGCGGATGAAGAAGAGGGTAAGCTGTCGTCGATTGCCCAGGAAAACTTAACAGGTGTACGTGTTGTTCGTGCATTTGGTCGTGAAGCGTATGAACGCGAACGTTTTGAAAAACAAAATGAACACTACACAAATATGTGGACACATTTGATGAGACTGTTATCTGCATTCTGGATGTCATCTGACATGATTTCTAATTTACAGATGTTAGTGGTTATTTCATATGGTGCTATCATCACGGTAAATAATGGTATGTCTGCAGGTAACTACATTGCGTTTATTGCATATAATTCATTATTGTTATGGCCTGTACGTTCTTTGGGAAGAACAATTGCGAATATGTCAAAGGCTGGTATTTCTATCGACCGTCTGCGTTACATTATGAATTCTGAGATGGAAGAGGATAAGCCAAATGCGGTTACTCCTGATTTACTACAGGATATCGAATTTAAGAATGTATCCTATCAATATGAAAATGGTTCAACTGAAGTATTAGAAAATGTTTCTTTCAAAATTAAAGCAGGAACGACACTTGGTATTTTAGGTGGAACAGGTTCAGGTAAATCTACACTGATGTATCTGTTAGACCGTCTATATAGGTTACCTGATGATCATGGTCAAATTACAATCGGTGGTGTTGATATCAGAGATATGAAAGCTGAGTGGATCCGTCAGAATATCGGTATAGTATTACAGGAGCCATATCTCTTCTCTCGCTCCTTATCGGAGAATATCAAGATTGCCAAACAGTCTGCAGATATGAAGGAAATTCGTACAGCTGCAAAGATTGCATCTTTGGATGAAGCTATCACACATTTTAAAGAGGGATATAACACATACGTTGGTGAACGTGGTGTTACACTTTCTGGTGGTCAGAAGCAACGTGCTGCAATTGCACAGATGTTGATACGGAAACCACCAATCATGATCTTTGATGACTCTCTTTCTGCAGTCGATGCCGAAACGGATGCGAAGATTAGAGCAGGTCTCAAAGATAATATTTCTGAATCAACTGTTATCTTGATTTCACATCGTATTACAACTTTAATGGCAGCTGATCATATTATTGTTTTAGATAAAGGTAGGGTTGTAGAAGAAGGTACACATGAACAACTGTTAGAGAAACAGGGAATTTATCGTCGTATCTTTGAAATGCAATCACAACAGAGTGAGTAGGGAGGTACGTATGCAAGAAGAAAATAAAAATATATCACTTCCATACTTTGGCATTCCGAAGATTCTACCATTTGCGAAAAAGTATAAGTACAGAATCATTGCGATGATTTTGATGGGATTATTTTCGAGTTTAGTAGATTCATGTTATCCACTATTCAACCAGTATGCATTAAATCACTATGTTGGAGAGAATACTCTTGATACACTTGGACTATTTATCGCACTTTACATTGGAATATTGATTGTTCAAGTTTCACTGAACTTTATTAGTGTATTCTGGGTATCAAAGACAGAGTTAGATTTAAATCGTGATCTTAGAAATACTTCATTCAATCATTTACAGGAATTATCCTTTGCATACTTTAACCAAAACAATGTTGGTTATATTCATGCAAGAGTAATGAGTGATAGTGGTAAGATTGGTGAACTCATGTCTTGGCGTATGATGGATGTTGTTTGGAATGGATCGTATATCCTGTTCGTTATGATTAATATGGTGAGAATCAGTTGGAGACTTGCATGCATGGTATTTGTGCTGGTTCCATTTGCGGTATTCATCATCGCATTTTTCCAGAAACGACTCGTAAAACTAAATCGTCACATTCGTGAATTGAATTCCCAAATCACAAGTGATTTTAATGAAGGTATTACAGGTGCAAGATCAATCAAGACAATGGTAATTGAAAGTATCATTGGAGATGGATTTCAAAAAGATACAGAAACGATGCGTCATGTGTCTGTACAAGCTGCATGCTATCAGGCGTTCTTCTATTCCACAGTAACGATGATGAGTTCGATTGCGCTAGCAATTGTCATGTGGCAGGGTGGCAATCTAACCGTTAACAACATGATGTTAATTGGTACACTATCTGTATTTATGAGTTATGCACTAGGTATTATGGATCCATTACATAGCGTGATTACAACAATATCTTCACTGGTATCAATTCAAGTAAATATCGAACGTTTTGATCGATTAGTGAATACAGAATCGGATGTTGCGGATTCACCAGAAGTTATTGAAAAGTATGGAGATACCTTCAATCCAAAGAAGGAAAATTGGGAACCATTGATTGGCGATGTGGCGTTCAAGAATGTGGACTTCAAGTATCCAGATGGCGATGAGATGGTCTTAGAAAACTTTAATCTTGATGTGCCACATGGAACAAATGTCGCAATCGTTGGGGAAACAGGTGCTGGTAAATCAACACTTGTAAATCTAGTTTGTCGTTTCTTTGAACCAACAAAGGGGCAAGTTCTCATTGATGGAAGAGATGCTAGAGAACGTTCGCAGCTTTGGTTACATTCCAATATCGGTTATGTTTTACAAACACCACATCTATTCTCTGGAACTGTTAGAGATAATCTACGCTATGGTAAACCGGATGCGACGGATGAAGAAATTATGCATGCGCTAGATTTAGTCTCCGCAAAGTTTGTAATTGAAAAGATGGAGAAGGGCTTGGATAGTGATGTTGGTGAGGGTGGAGGAATGTTATCCACTGGTGAAAAACAACTCTTGTCCTTCGCTCGTGCAATCTTAGCTGATCCACGCATCTTAGTGTTAGATGAAGCGACAGCTTCAATTGATACTCTTACAGAAAAGGCAATTCAAGATGCGATTGATACAGTTATCAAGGGAAGAACATCCTTTGTGATTGCACATCGTCTATCTACGATTGTAAATGCGGATGTTATCTTGGTTGTTCGTGATGGTAAGATCATTGAACGTGGTACACATTCAGAGCTCATGAAACAAAAGGGTTACTATTATGAACTCTACACACGTCAATATGAAGAGATGGTAGTAGATACAGTTTCATAAAGTATGGGGGCTGTAACGATTAAGTAAATTTTATAGATTTACTTGAGGTGTACAACCTCTTTTCTTGTGCCTTTTTCATATGTTTATGTAAAACAGTATAAAAGTGGATGTTTTGTATCTATTTTGGGCGCACTAAAAACAACCTGTCCCATATAAAGCTATTTTAGGAT
>CALISH010000031.1 GCA_938041275.1 uncultured Solobacterium sp. | reverse complement strand
AATTCCTTTATTTCGTCAAGTGGTAGATATGTTAGCATTTTTAAAACATTTTCAATGTCTGAATCGGCTACATTTCTCCAGTATTGGTAGAATTCGTATGGTGAAGTTTTATCTTTGTCTAGCCATAATGCACCTTTTTCTGTTTTTCCCATTTTTTTACCTTCTTTTGTTGTTAAAAGTTTAAATGTGAATGCGAAGGCATCATCATGTCCTAGTTTTCTGATTAATTCAGCTCCTCCAATAATATTTGACCATTGATCATTTCCACCTATTTCTAGTTTACATCCATATTGATTGTATAAATGTAAGAAATCATAAGATTGTAATAACATGTATCCCATTTCAAAGAATGTCAAACCTGTTTCTAATCTTGTTTTGTAACATTCTGCTGCTAACATTCTATTTACTGAAAATTTTGAGCCTATTTCTCTCATGAAATCAATGTAATTTAGATTTAATAACCAGTCTGCATTGTTTACGATTCTGGCTGCATTTTCACCTTCAAAATTAACGAATCTTGCTATTTGTTTCTTGATTTTCTCAACATTTTCGTCCATTTCTTTACGTGACATCATTCTTCTTAAATCAGTTTTTCCTGATGGATCTCCGATGGCTGCTGTTCCTCCACCAATTAAGATTAATGGAGAGTGTCCAGCTTTTTGCAAGTATGAAGCTACCATTAATCCTACATAATGCCCAATGTGTAAGCTGTCTGCTGTTGGATCTATTCCAATGTAGAATGGTACATTTCCTTCATCTAAGTGTTTTATTAAATTTTCTCTATCGATGAATTGTTCAATAATTCCTCTTTCTTCTAATTCTAAAAATATATTTTTTTCCACTTGCAATCTCCTTTATTCATATTTTGTTGCTGGATTTTCAAATTCCTCTAATCTTCTTTGGTAATTTTCTATTGCAATATCTTCAAATGCTATTGTGTCTTTGACATTTAATAATCTTAATATGTATTTTGCAAAAAATGGGTTGTTTACTAGAATTGGGCCTAGAATGTATGTTCCAAAGCAATTGTTTAATCTGATTCCTTCGAACTTACTTTCTTTATTTATTCCGTCACCTCTAATTGTTTCAAATGCATAATATTCTTGATTATCTCCATAAGTCATACTGAATTGTGCTTTAAATCCTAAAATTTTGGTTTTTCTGCCTTTTTCAATTTCCATTTCGCCTAAATACATTTTGCTATATCTATGCATCATATCTCTTTTTGAATATAGATCCATTATGCCTAATCCTTGAACTTTGCTTCCGTCTTCATTTTCAATGTATTTTCCTAGTATTTCAAATGCATTTCCTGTGAACAACATTACTGTATTTTTATTTATTAATTCTTCTAATCTGGCTTTATATGGTTCTAGCTTTTTTATGACTTCTTCTTTTTGTATAATTCTGGGAATAAGAATTCTAACATGATAGGGAAAATGCCTTCCCAAGATTCTTCACTATGTGTACCATTTACTACAAGATTTGGATAAGTAACGCAACCACCTTGGGTAAAGAGATGATTGATATTTAATAACATATCTAACTCTCTTACAAGGCCTTTCTTTGTGCGCTCTTCATCTGAACCAAAATCTAGATAAACACGAGTTTCTTTAAATTTCTTCTTTTGAATGTGATTACATAACACATGATAGTTGAAGATGTTGGCAGGGGATACACAACCTGCTTTTGAGAAATAATCATTATACTCACTGATCATAAACTCGGACATGATTCCACCCATGGAAGAACCGGCAATACCTACATGTTTGCGGTCTGTATGAATGCGATAACGCTTTTGACAATATGGTAAGAGTGTTTCGATAAACCATTTACCAGTAATCTGTCCGCAGGATTGAATTTGAATTCCTGCGAAAGTCTTTTCTGCGGTGAATGGGCAGTATTCATCGAGGCGCTCATCACCGATATGATTACAATCCTGACCGATGATAACGATATCTAGTTTCTGCTTGTCTAAGTACTTTTTAATACCCCAGCATTTACCATAGGTAGCTGTTTTATTGTAGAAGAGGTTATGACCATCAAACATATATAAAACAGGATACTTCTTTTTGCTTGTATCATAACTATCTGGAAGATATACCCAAACTTTGCGAGGGCTTTGGTGTAAAGGTTCAATTGGTAGTGTGAATTTTTCTATTTTTCCCATAGTGATTTACCCATCCATTTGATTTTGCTCTCGGTACCATTTTTGATACGTTCGATATTTGCGCGATGACGATATACCACAAACAACCATAATACAAAGATTGAAAGTGTGATTGATAATGGATTTCCAATAAAGAAACTGATGAGAATACCAGAACCTAAACCAATCATGCTGGATAAGGAAACCATACGGCAAAGATAGAGACTTACCAAGAATACGAGTAGTGGTAAGAAGAATTGAAAGAAGTATTGATGATTGATAAATGTAGCGATACCTAAGAAGAAACCAAAGGAAGTCGCAACTGCTTTACCACCCTTAAACTGTGCAAAGATAGGGAAGCAGTGTCCAATACAACAAGCAAGTCCTGCATAAATCATGGCATCCTTTGCGATGTAGCTAGCTAGTAACATTGAGAAGAATGCTTTGAGTGCATCTAGGACAATGACGATGATACCAACTTTCTTACCTAATACGCGACCTGCATTGGTACCACCAAGGTTACCTGATCCCTCTGTGCGGATGTCCTTGTGGAAGAACACTTTTCCGATGACAAGTGACCATGGAACAGATCCAAATAAATAACTTAATATAATAACGCCAATGAAATTTAGCATAGATTAAATCCCCCTGTTGATATATTACCACATCAGTATTTTAGATATAAAATCAAATTGATTTAAAACCCTTTGGTTGTGACAAAATCAAGTAAAATGAACGTGTAGATTGTCGTAGGACAAGGATATTAAAGTGGCCTAATTATGATATAATACATAGGTTATTAGGAGTTTTTGCATGGCGAATAGATATGATGATAACAGTATTCAAATTTTAGAAGGTTTAGAGGCAGTTAGAAAGCGTCCTGGTATGTATATCGGTTCTACCGATACAAGAGGATTGCACCATTTGATTTGGGAAATCGTTGACAATTCTATCGATGAAGCGTTAAACGGATATGGTAAGAAAATCCAAATTACGTTAGAGGCAGATGGTAGTGTCACTGTTCAGGACGAAGGTCGTGGTATGCCTATCGGTCAACATGCCAGCGGTGTGAACACATTGCAGGTTATTTTTACTGTGCTCCATGCTGGTGGTAAGTTCTCTAGTGAAGGTGGCTATAAGACAGCAGGTGGTTTACATGGTGTAGGTGCCTCTGTCGTAAATGCATTAAGTGAATGGCTGACTGTAGAAGTTGCACATGATGGGGAACTCGTCCGTATGGAATTTGCGGATGGTGGTAAGAAGATTGGTAAGCTAGAACATTTAGGTAAGACCAATCGTACTGGTTCTACTGTACGTTTCAAACCAGATCCACGTATCTTCTCTACAACTGAATACAAGTATGATGTTGTGTGTGAAAGAGCTCGTGAAGAAGCTTTCTTGTTAAGTGGAATTGCGATGGTCGTTAGCGATAAGCGCAATAAGAAAAATGAAACAGAAACATATCTATACGAAGATGGATTGACAGCTTTCTTAGGATACTTACATGAAGATCGCAATGTCTTAATGAACCCTGTGAAGTTTAGTGGGGAAGCTAGTGGTATCCAAGTGGAAGCTGCTTTCCAATACACCGACGATTATCAAGAGAATACTTACAGCTTCGTTAACCTTGTTCGCACTGGTGACGGTGGTACACACGAAGCTGGTTTTAAGGGTGCTTTTACCAAAGCAATCAATGACTATGCAAGAAAATATGGTCTATTAAAGGCTAAGGATAAAAACCTAGAAGGTGGAGATGTACGTGAGGGTCTTACAACGATTCTTTCCGTATCTGTCCCTGAAGAATTATTACAGTTTGAAGGACAGACAAAGAGTAAGCTTGGAACTCCACAAGCGAAAACTGCAGTAGAAGCAGTTGTCTCTGAGAAGTTATCCTTCTGGTTAGAAGAAAATCGCAATCAATCCGATACGTTAGTACGTAAGATGTTAAAAGCATCTCTTGCCCGTATCGCTGCTCGTAAGGCAAGAGATGAAATCCGTAAAGGAAAGCGTGTTGGTAAGGGTGAAAAGGTATTATCTGGTAAGTTAGCACCTGCACAGACAAAGGATGCGCGTGTGAAAGAGTTATTCTTAGTCGAGGGTGATTCTGCCGGAGGTTCCGCAAAACAAGGAAGAGATTCTCATTATCAAGCAATCTTACCTCTACGTGGTAAGGTATTAAATACTGAGAAATGTACACTATCAGATATTGAAAAGAATGAAGAGTTAAATACACTCATTTATACATTAGGTGCAGGTGTTGGTCCTGATTTTGACTACAAGGAATCTAATTATGGCAAAGTCATCATCATGACCGATGCCGACGACGATGGATCTCATATTCAGATTCTATTATTAACATTCTTCTATCGTTATATGCGTCCACTCTTAGAGCAGGGAATGATATATATCGCCTTACCTCCACTTTATAAAGTGACGAAAGGTAAGACGACAGAATATGTTTATAGCGATCAAGAACTTGATGCTTTACGTCGTAAACTTGGTAAAGTGGAAATTCAACGCTATAAGGGTTTAGGTGAAATGAACGCTACCCAATTATGGGAGACAACGATGGACCCATCCCAACGAACACTCATCAAAGTAGGTATCAGTGATGGTGTAAAGGCAGAACGTCGTGTAACTGTACTCATGGGAGATAAAGCAGAATTACGTCGTAAGTGGATTGAAGATAACGTTTCATTTACTTTAGAAGATACATTTAACTTGGAGGGCTAATGGTTAAGAAGAAGACAATCGTTGACAATACAAAATATAGACCAGAGCTACTCGAAGATATTATGGGAGCTGGCTTTGGTAGATATGCCAAATACATTATTCAAGAGCGTGCATTACCAGATGCGCGTGATGGTTTAAAGCCAGTACAGCGTAGAATTTTATATGCGATGTACCATGATGGAAATACATGGGACCATGCATACCGTAAGTCTGCCAAGACAGTCGGTCTTGTTATCGGTAACTATCATCCACATGGTGATACTTCTGTATACGATGCAATGGTACGTATGTCCCAAGACTGGAAGGTGCGTTTACCACTGATTGATATGCACGGCAATAATGGTTCTATCGATGATGACCCAGCAGCTGCGATGCGTTATACCGAAGCTAGACTTGCCAAGGTTACGCAAGTCATGGAAGAAGACTTGGATAAGAACACCGTTGAAATTGCACCAAACTTTGACGATACAGAACATGAGCCAACGGTACTTCCGGTACCATTCCCTGTAATGTTAGTCAATGGTGCAACAGGTATTGCGGCAGGTTACGCGACTAACATGCCACCACATAACTTAAATGAAGTGGTGGATGCGACAATCTATCGTATTCAAAATCCAGAGAGTGCTTTGACAGATGTGATGGATATTTTAACTGGACCTGACTTTCCAACTGGCGGTATCGTACAAGGTGAAGCGGGTATCCGTGATGCCTTTACAACGGGTAAGGGTAGAATTGTTGTGCGTTCTAAGTGTGAAATCCACGAGGAGAAATCTTGCCAACAAATCATTATCACAGAGATTCCTTATGAAGTTGTCAAAGGACAGCTTGTTAAGAAGATGGATGAAATTCGTGTATCCAAAGATATTGATGGTATCTTAGATGTACGTGATGAATCTGACCGTGAAGGTTTGCGTATTGTCGTTGATGTTCGTAAGGATATAGATGCCAATATGATCCTCAATTATTTCTATAAGAATACAGACCTACAGGTCTACTATAACTACAATAACGTCGCAATCATTGATAAGCGTCCTGTTCAGGTAGGCTTACTTGGATTATTAGATGCGTTTATCGCTTTCCGTAAGGAAGTCGTATTACGTCGTTCTCGCTATGAGTTAGATAAGATGGAAGCCCGTTGTCATATCATTGAAGGTTTGATGAAGGCTGTTTCAATCTTAGATGAAGTGATTCGTATCATTCGTGCTTCCCAAGATAAGGGTGATGCGAAGCGTAACTTGATGAATGAATTTGGCTTTGATGAACCACAGTCTGAAGCTATCGTCTCCTTGCGTCTGTATCGTTTATCCAATACGGACATTATTACACTACGTGAAGAGTTTGCGGAACTTGTCAATCAGATTGAAGAGACAAAGGCAATCATTGAAAATAAAAATGTATTGCATTCCGTAATTATCAAGGAATTACGAAATGTGAAGAAAGAGTATGGTCAAGAACGTCGTACACGCATTGAAGCTGAAGTTGAAGAAATCAACTATGATAAGACAGCGATGATTGCAAATGAGCGTGTTGTGGTAACTGTCAGTCGTGATGGTTATCTCAAACGTGTATCCATGCGTAGCTATAATGCAGTGGGTGACCAAGAGACAGCCATCAAAGATGGAGATGTACTCATTGGCACAACAGAGTGCGATACACTCGATACACTACTACTATTTACATCCAAAGGTAATTACGCATCTATTCCAGTTTGGCAAATTGATGAAGGTAAATGGAAAGATGTTGGTATGCATCTAAATAAAGTTGTACGTATCGATGGTGAAGATAAGATCAAGAATGCAATTCTCATCAAGAGTTTTGATACATATGCATGGATTGTGACCGTAAGTTCTGCTGGACAAATCAAGAAGACTCCAGTGAATAACTGGCAAGTAGATCGTAATAATAAAGTTATGACTGCGATGAATCTTGGTAAGGATGCTGAGATGATCAATGCCTTTATAGCATACAGTAACCAACAAATTTTGATGGTAAGTAAAGATGGTTATTCCTATCGCTTCGCGATTGAAGATATCCCTGCTACAGGGGTTAAGTCTAAGGGTGTTAAAGCTATGAACCTTGGTAAGGGAGATTCTCTTGCTTGGGGTTGTGTGATGAACGCAGAAGATCCAGCTGTACTCTATATGACAAACGTTGGTCAGATGAAGCGTATCCATACTGAAGAAATTGTCTTTGGTAATCGACCAATGAAGGGTAACCTCATTTGTAAACGTCTAAAGATAAATCCAAGTATTGTAACGCTTGCCAAGGCAGTGAGTGCAGGAGAAGAGTTAATCTTCAAAGATCCTGAAAGACAAGTATTGCGTGCATCTGAAGTGCCACTCAAGCCACGTGAAAGTGGATTTGGTTCACCACTTGTTCTGAAAGATGGATGGAATCTATACCGTGGTATTGATGAGTGTCGTATTATTGATATACCGACAGACGTAGATAATGAAGTACATGAAGATGTAGAGCGTTTAAGTCTATTTGATGAGAAGGAAGGCTAATCATGACAGTATGTAAAGGTTGCGGTGCAGTATTACAAACAACTGATTCAAAAGCGATTGGTTATAGTCCAAAAGCGGACGCAGAATATTGTCAAAGATGTTTTCGTTTGATTCACTATGATGATTTAACAATCTCCATGAAGACGGGTATCGATCCTGATGCGGTCATCGACCGTATCGCAAAGATGGATGCGCTAATTCTTTGGGTAATCGATCTCTATGATTTTGAGGCAGGAATTATTAACGGGATTAACCGCAAACTTGCCGATAAAGATATTGTGATGATCGCGACCAAGAGAGACTTATTACCAGCATCGTGTGGGGAAGAGAAGATTGCTCATTTTGTCTTTGGACGACTCAAAGAGTTGGGTATTCGCATTGAACGGTTAATTCTTGCGTCCAAAGAAGAAAAGATGGGTGTCGAAGAAATTAAAGAATGCGTTGATGAACTTGCAAATGGTAGACAAATCGTTGTAATGGGAAAGGCTAACTCTGGTAAGAGTACTTTAATCAATAACTTGATGTCTACACAGGTTCTTACCGCTTCTAGATATCCGGGTACTACCCTAGATTTCAATGAATTAGAAATTGATGGACATACTTATATTGATACACCAGGTATTGAAATTGGTAATAGTATGTTAATGGAAGTAAGTGAGGCAGATTTAAAAACGATCATGCCAAGCAAGAATGTGAAACCACAGGTGTTCCAATTACGTGGTGAGCAAAGCTTCTTTATTGGAGGACTTGCACGTCTAGATTTATCTGGCTGCAATCATGCAAGCTGTGTATGGTATCTAAGTGATCGTCTCAACGTTCATCGTACCAACGGTAACTACGCTGATGAAAAATGGAATACACACGTTGGAACATTATTTGTGCCAACTGCGATTGAGACAGAAATGAAGAAATATACAATCCGTAAGGACATGCCAAAGGTAGACGTCGTGATTGATGGATTAGGATGGGCATGTGTGGGTGGAGAGGTCGGTACAATTACAGTACACGTACCAAAGAGTGTCAGTGTGACATTCAGAAAGGCAATGTTATGAGCTTAACAACAAAACAAAGAGCGTATCTAAGAGGACTAGCACAAACAGAACGTGCAATTTTCCAGATTGGAAAAGATGGCTTAAGTGATAACCTAGTAGAAACTGTCAATAACGGTTTACGTACAAGAGAGTTAATCAAGATTTCGGTATTGAAAACAGTTACTACAGACCTTAAGGAACTAGCATTCGATTTAAGCATGCATACAAAATCTGAACTTGTACAAGTCATCGGCAGACAAATCGTTCTCTATAAGAAAGCAAAGGAACCAAAGATCGTTTTACCATGATCGTATATACAGCACCCTTTGATCCAATTACAGATGATGAACTACAACAGTTAAAAAATTATCACAAAGAGACTGGCAAGCAGATTGCGCTTGCGGTTGTGGGTGATGGTATCCTAAACTATGACAAGCGTAAGGAGTTATGTATGCGTGCATGTGATCCATATCGTTATCTACATGTCGTAGATATCAAACAGGATGATACATGTATCGCACTTCAATCAGAAACAGAAGTTGAAGTGCGAAAAGGATATTTTTACTTAAGTGCAAAAGGAGTACGTAAGATACTTCTAGATAATGGTTACTACTTTGAAGAAGTGACGAAAGCACAGTGTAATCCTAACCGTGCAGCGCATTCTGCTCGCGTTGGGCATACTGCA
>CALISH010000030.1 GCA_938041275.1 uncultured Solobacterium sp. | reverse complement strand
TTAAGATGCCATCGAATAAGTCTAACATCGCTTGGATGTCTTCCTTACGGCATTCATCATCAATTTCTTCTTTTAATTCTTGTTCAATCAGAGCAACTTCATATGGTTCTAACGTGTGTACCTTCTCTTTGAGAATTGCACGTGCTTCTTCCATTGTAAGTTTCCCTGCATCATATGCATTACGTACTTCGAAAACTGTTTTTAGTTTTTCATCATTTACATTTTTTAAATATTCTTTCATGTTAGACACCTCTTGTTAGTTTTCACAAACTAACTTTATCAAGTATCTGTAATTTTGTCATTTGAGATTATCATATTTTTTTTATACTTAAAAAAGACCATAACTTTCGCCATGGTCTTGTATGAAATAGATTGATTATTCAGCACCTGTAATTGTCATGCCTTCTAAACGTGTTACAGATGGTACGACTAGATTGTTGTACTGTACTGTCTCTTTGGACATGTATAGTTCTTTTACGTAGTCGCTCATACTTCCAGATAAGGATCCTCCAGAAACAACCGTCACCTTATCTCCATCATGTAAGTATCCTAGACGGATTTCACCAAAGACATTTCCTGTAACTGGATCAACTTGGAAGTCGGAGAATTCAACAACTTCTAAATACTTTCCTGTGCGTAATGTCGCTTCATCCTTTTGTCCACCTGAGACAACGACGTTAGAAATCTTGAAGCTATCCTTGAGATTCATATAACTAGCAAACATGCAGCCACCCCAGTATTGAGTTGGAACGTTTGCGTCTAAGAGTGTTACTTCACGGATTGGAGCACCTTCATCATCATAATTAAAGTTCTCTGATGAGTTTGGTAATTCCTTCACTGTCTTCAATGTTATCTTATCGCCCTTTACATCTTGCGCGATAGCTTCGCCAATCTTCCAATCACTTAGCTTACGATAAACGCTACCTGCAGCTAACTTCTGAATGAAGTATTGATAGATGCTCGTAGAATCGCTTGTACTAAAGATGACTGCCATCTTAGGTAGTTTTGGTGTAGGTACTGCACTGAGACGGTCTTTACCATACTGTAATGTCTTCGTAACATCACGTGTTAGACCTTCTTTATCGCAACCACCTGAGTTGTACATACGATAGAGTTCAATTTCATGACCATCTTTACGTGCATTTACAACTGCTTCTACCATGGAACTTGGATAAGTCTCACTAACATCTACACCTTCAGAGTTTATATAACGACGTTCTACTTCGTTAACGAAGATTTCGTAGCTATTGATATCTTCTGTCTCTGTTTCATGAATCGAACGCATTGTTGTGATGAAGTCTTCTGCGACCTTTGCGATATCAACTTCCTTTTGATTAGATACTACATCCTGACTTGGCTTTACAAGAGAATATGACTTGTTTTTTACAAAGCCTGCAGTGTAGATGAGTTGGTCTACTTTACGCTTAATATCTTCACTGGAATCTGTTGGATTAATTTCATCACTTGCACTACCAAGTGCTTCGCCGTTATCCAAAGAACGATGAACCGTAAGTTTGATATGCTCTACATCTTTTGCACGGTTTTGATCTAGTTCATGACGAATGAAGTAGAATTCCCAGCCACGTGTTTTTGTGTCTGTGATTTCCCAAGCATCAGCTTTAGATTCTTTTAGAATTTCAATAATCTTCTCTAACATTAGCCTAATCTTCCTTTCGTCTTTAAATATGGTCCGCCATCACTGACTTTGACCCATTCCTTGTGGCCCTTACCACAAGCACCACAACCATAGACACCACGATCACCAGATAACATTGAAACATTACCTAATACTTCTGGCACATATCCCGTCATGATAACTGGTCCTACAACCTTGCCTGTTAACTTACCATCCTTGATTTCACGTCCAAGTTTGAGGATACATTGAATACCCCAGTGCTTAGGATCTTCCATACCAGAGGACATACCTTCTAGTAAGTATCCATGTTTTACAGACGCAATCATATCTTCAACCTTATCTGTACCTGAATCAAAGAGTGTATTTGTCATACGGGTATAAACTTTATGTTCATAGTTTTGACGCTTACCGTTACCTGTTGGCTTAACACCTAAACGTAGTGCACTTAAGGCATCACAAATACCGCTGCGTAAGATACCATTTTCAATTTCAACGACATCTCCTGCAAGTGTTCCTTCATCATCAAACGCAAAGGAAGTTACGTTATCTGCACAAAGTGCACCTTCATGCATGGTCACAAGATCACTACCTACTCGTTTGTTGATAAAGTCTTTACCAAGTGCACGGTTTTTGACGAACATATCCATCTCAACACCATGACCAAACGCTTCGTGGGCGATAAGGCCGGATACTTCTGGTGTTGTGATAATGTCATATTCACCCGGTTTAATTGGATCAGCAGTTAATACTTCTTTAGCAAATTTCACTGCATAATCAATCTTATCCTTTAGTTGTGTAAATACTTCAGGTCCACCTAAAGCAGATAATCCTTGGTAGCCAATTTCATTCTTACCATCCATTACGATGATAGGTGCGACTACCCCTTCGCAATATACATAGCTCTGTCTTAAATCACGATTAGCAGTTAAGAATAACTTTGAAACGTGTGTGGATTGTGCAATCACCATACAGTCCACAACATGTTCATCCTTACTGATTGCCTCAAGGGAATAAGAATTTAAGTCATTTACCAACTTTTCAATATCAGTATTTTCAGGTAACTGTTCACATTCCTTTTCCACAAAGAGTGTGAGTGGTTCATCCTCTAATTTCTTTGTGTTGTATACAGCTGTCTTTATTAGTTTTAATACAGTAAGTTGTGCATCGAGTTCCTTCTTAATCTTCTGGTAAGTTTCCTCGATAGAATCCGCATCAAAGTGATTAAATGCATATTCACTATATAAGCCATCTTTATAGACACGCACAACACTACCGCGTTCTGTCGTTAGATTGGAAGAACTAATAACTTTTACCTGTTGAGAGATGCGAATCGCAAAGCCCTTAGAATCTGTCGAAAGAACACTGACATAATCATAATCTTTGCCCAGTTTAGACACTAATTGTTTTAAACTTGGCGCAAGTGTATTTAAATATTCTGAAAATGGTGCTTTCATATTTTTTTCATCCTTTCATTTTGCTATATTGTACATCAATTTATCCTGCTTGGATATTTCATTTTTGTAACATATCATTGCATTTTCATTGTTTTTTTAAGCAGAAATTATTAAAATTGATGACAAATGACAATTATAAGGCGTGGACATACACGGCTTTTTGCATTTTTAGACTTAGAGGAGGATCGACTATGCGTATTGGTATGGATATCGGATCAACAACCATCAAGTGCGTTGTACTGGATGAGAATGATCAAATCATCTATTCCGCATATGAAAGACATTACAGCCACATTCTTGAAAAGACACGTGAACTGTTAACGTCTTTAAATGATACATATTTAAAAGGTAAGAAAGCATACTTTGCGATTTCCGGTTCTGCTGGAATGGGCTTAGCTGATAGTTGTGGTGTTAGTTTCGTACAGGAAGTATTTGCGGACCGCGTTGCGGCGAACCGTCTAAACCCTGGCACTGACTGTATCATCGAACTTGGTGGCGAAGATGCCAAAATCTTATTCTTAACAAATGGTACCGAAGTTCGTATGAATGGTTCTTGTGCTGGTGGTACTGGGGCCTTCATTGACCAGATGGCTACCCTTCTAAAGATGAGCGCTGACGAGATGGATAAGGCTGCTCAACAAGCAACACGTAAGTATACGATTGCGGCTCGTTGTGGTGTATTCGCAAAGAGTGATGTTCAACCATTAATCAACCAAGGTGCTTTAGCAAGTGATATTGCGGCTTCTATTTACCAAGCGGTTGTTAACCAAACGATTGCAGGCCTTGCCCAAGGGCGTCCAATCTCTGGAAAGATTTTATACTTAGGTGGACCACTCACATTCTCTAAATGTTTACGTGATAGTTTCAACGAAACATTAAAGGTTGAAGGCATCTGTCCAGAAAACAGTCTTCTATACGTTGCCTTAGGTGCCGCATATTATGCAGATAAGGAAGTTGTCTTTGACGATGTTGTTAAGGGCTTAGCCAACTATGGTAAAACTGCGACATACGCAAGCTTACCACCACTCTTCAACAATGTTGAAGAATATAACGAATTCAAGAAGCGTCATGCAAAGGCTAGCGTTCCACGCGTAGACTTTGATGAGAATACCGGACCTGTTCATATCGGTATCGACTCTGGTTCAACTACCATCAAGGTTGCGGTTATCGATGATAACGCAAACCTACTTTATACAGACTACCAATCCAATAGTGGTAACCCACTACCTATTGTCATTGATGTTTTAAAGGGTCTATATGAAGATCATCCAAACCTAAAGATTCAATCTGTAACAACAACTGGTTATGGCGAAGCCCTAATGACACATGCATTACATACTGACTTTGGTCTTGTAGAAACAGTTGCTCACTTTACAGCTGCGAAACACTTTATGCCAGATGTAGACTTCATCATCGATATTGGTGGCCAAGATATGAAGTGCTTTAAGATTGAAAATGGCGCAATCTCTGACATCTTCTTAAATGAAGCTTGTTCATCTGGTTGTGGATCATTCTTACAAACATTCTCTGAAGCTCTTGGATATAGCGTAAAGAACTTTGCACAAGAAGCTCTCTTTGCCAAGCACCCAGTTGACCTTGGTAGCCGTTGTACCGTATTTATGAATTCTAGCGTTAAACAAGCGCAGAAAGATGGCGCAGGCTTTGACTGTATCTCTGCTGGTCTATCTATCTCTGTCGTTAAAAATGCATTATATAAAGTTATTCGTACTTCCAGCCCTGAACAACTTGGTAAGAAGATCGTTGTACAAGGTGGTACATTCTATAACGAAGCTGTCTTACGTGCATTTGAAAAAGAGATGGGTGTAGATGTCGTACGTCCTGATATTGCTGGTTTAATGGGTGCTTATGGTGCCGCATTACACGGTAAAGAACATAGTAAACCAGGTACAACTTCTTCTATCCTTACACTAGAAGAGCTCAATAACTTCACACAGAAAGTTCAAAACGTTCAATGTGGACTTTGCGGTAACCACTGTCAGATGACTGTTAGTGTCTTCCAAGACGGCAAACGCTTTATCACTGGTAATCGTTGTGACCGTCCAATTACAGGTAAGTCCAATGATGATACGCTTAACTTATATGCATACAAGCAACAACAACTCAGCCAACTAATGAAAAATCCAGGTACTGATACACGTGGCAAGATTGGTATTCCGATGGTTCTTAACATGTACGAACTTCTACCATTCTGGCATGCCTTCTTTACAAACCTAGGTTTCCAGGTAATTGTCAGTCCATTTAGTAATCGTAAGTTATACCAAGCAGGTCAAGGCTCTATCCCTAGTGATACGGTATGTTTCCCTGCAAAATTAACACACGGTCACATCATGGCTTTACTCAAGAAAGATGTCGATGCTATCTTCTATCCATGTATGAGTTATAACGTTGATGAAGGCTTAGGTGATAATCACTATAACTGCCCTGTCGTTGCCTACTATCCTGAAGTTCTAGCTGGTAATATTCGTGAGTTAGAAGATACAAAGTTTATCTATGAGTATCTCAACCTCGAACAGCGTAAAGACTTTGTTCGCTTAATGCCAAAGATTATGCAGAAGTACTACCCTGATTTAAAGACATCAGATATTCATAACGCGATTGAAGTAGCGTATACTGCATACCGCAAACACATGGAAGATACCCGCAAAGAAGCAGAGCGTATGATGACCGAAGCCCGCAACGAAGGTAAACGTATTATCGTTCTTGCTGGTCGTCCATACCATGTCGACCCAGAAGTGAACCACGGTATTGATAAGTTAATTGTTCAACATGGCGCTTGCGTTATTACAGAAGACAGTATCTCTAACTTAGTTCAAAAGTTCGATACTTCTGTCTTAAACCAATGGTCCTACCACAGCCGTCTTTACGCCGCCGCAAAATACTGTGTCAATCATGCGGATATGGATTTAATCCAACTTGTATCCTTCGGATGTGGCCTTGATGCCGTAACTTCCGATGAAACAAAGGAAATCTTACAAGAAGGAAATAAACTCTATACACAGCTAAAGATTGATGAAATCACCAACCTTGGTGCCGTCAATATTCGTATTCGTTCATTATTCGCCGCTCTAGACGAAAGAAAGGAACAAGCCTAATGGAATACATGACACCTAACTTTACAAAAGACATGTTAAAAACACATACGATTCTTGCGCCTAACATGGCTCCAATGCAGTTCGCTGCAATCAAGGCTGCCATGGAAAGTGAAGGCTATCGTATTGTCATGCTAGAAAACTCTGGTGCAGAAGTTGCCCAATTGGGTTTGAAGTATGTGCACAATGATACATGTTATCCTGCATTATTAATTATTGGTCAGTTCTTAGATGCTTTAAACAGTGGTAAGTATGACCTACAGCATACAGCCCTATTGATTTCACAATCAGGTGGAGGCTGTCGTGCTTCTAACTACATTAAGTTATTGCGTAAGGCACTTGTAAAAGCAGGCTATGATTATATCCCTGTCGCATCACTCAATGCATCCGGTCTTGAAAAAGGGTCCTCGATGCCAATGACTTTACGTCTTCTGCTCAAGGTTCTAGCCGCTGCAGAATACGGTGACTTAATCGCCGCATTACACAACCAAGTAAAACCATATGAGATTAATAAGGGAGATGCGGCTGCTTGTGTTACCAAATGGACAGCAAAAGTACAGGATTGGTTAAACCACAATAAGAACTACACTATCTTCTCTATGAAGCGTCGCTTTAAAGATATTGCAAATGACTTCGCTAAAATTCCAGTGAATCGTACACCAAAGGTAAAAGTTGGTGTCGTAGGAGAAATCTATGTAAAGTTCTCCCCTATGGGAAATAATGACTTGGTCTCCTTCCTAGAATCACAAGATTGTGAAGTCAATATGCCAGGTCTTATGGGATATATCGAATACTGCGTTGCCAATGCTACATTAGATGTACAGATTTATGGTGGCCCATTTGTCAAGCGCAAAGTAGCTGACCTTCTACTAGCATTCTTAGATAGTATTGGTATCGCTATGGCCAAAGCTATGGAAAGCGCAGGCTTCCACGGTCCAATGTCCTTCAAGGAATTAATGAAGAAACCTGATGGTATCCTATCTCTTGGTGTGAAAATGGGTGAAGGATGGTTATTAACTGCTGAGATGATTGAGTTAATTGAAACAGGATATGAAAATATTGTCTGTGCACAGCCATTTGGTTGTTTACCAAACCACATCGCTGGTAAAGGTGTCGTCAATCGAATTCGTGCGAAGTATCCAAACGCAAATATCACAGCTGTTGACTATGACCCTAGTGCTACAAAGGTTAATCAAGAAAACCGTATTAAGTTAATGTTATCGGTTGCGAAAGAACGTCTCAATCAGAAAAACAATTCAACAAAACTATAGAAAATGGGATTGACCATATTGGCCAATCCCATTTTCATATTTTAGTTCCAGATATAATTTCTAAATTTTTATGTAATTTTAGTAACTTCAACATTTCCTACTATCATCTTTACTTTATAATCAAATTTATTTATATTTTCTTCACTAATATTATGAGTAATCATAACAACCGTTTTAGATTTAAATATTTTATTTGTTGTAATTGCATTGGTAAGAATGGATGCACGTTCATAATCTACAGCTGAAAACGGTTCGTCCATCAATAATATATCCCCTTCTTTTGAAATTGCTCTAAGTAAGCTAATAATTTGTCTTTCTCCACCACTCATCTTCTGGCAATTACTTCTAGTCGAGTTAAGAATATGATTTATTTTCAAGGATAAATCCATATATTTTTGACGCTCATATTTATATGAATTATATACTGTAATATTTTTTTCGATATTTTCTTTAAAAATATGATCGTTTTGATCAATATAGGAAATTAAATCAGAATAGTCCACGTCATTTATATCTTTACCATCAATTAATATATTGCCTGCTTGTGGTTTTAGATATCCTGCAATTAGTTTTAATAATGTCGATTTACCAGTTCCGTTCCCTCCAACAATGATGTATTTCTTCCCTACTTTAATATCAAAGCTAATGTTCTGAAGTTTAAAATTTCCGTATTCATAGCCCACATTTTTCAAAGATATTGCTTCTGTAAAACTATCTTTCTTTGGCTTATTATCTCTCTTATATTTTATAAAACTAATGTATTCATCCCTAATTTTTCTTACTGAGCGCATTGTCGTTATATCATAGAGTATATTATCTATCGGATCTATCAACGAAGATACATAACTTAATGTAGCAACGCCCGTCCCTATAGTAATTTCCTTCTGACAGAATAGTACTACGATACTCATAAAAGTAATTACTTTTACCATTTTAGTTAAAAATAAACTTAAAGATAGTGTAAAACTTTTTACTTTTCCAAATGAGTAGCGTTTCTCCGCTACTTCTTGTAAACTTTTTTCATGCTGCTTTTCTATATTATTTATTGTTCTGTTATTTATCAGCCTAAACCCTTCCAATAAATCTGTAATTTTAACTACATATTTTGCTAATTCAGATTGATAAATATCTCTATGCTTTTCCAATAAACCACCAAAAATTTTTGGAATACTAATAGATATAATAGAAGTAATAATAATTATTAGTGCTATTCTCCAATCTATCCCTATAAATAGTACTAATGAATATACTACGAACATATTACCTGAACGGATAATATCAATGAATGGCTGTAAATAATCTTGTTCTAATGCTGTTATATCATTTGCTTGGAAAGAAATATAATCCCCTATTTCTTTCTTTCTAAATTCATAATCGTGTCTTGAAAATAAACTTTTAAAATATTTCTTTTTTAAATCTTTTTCAAATATCACACCTCCCTTAAATGCATAAATCATGCATAAGTATTGGGAAAATATATATACAGCATGTATCAAAAAATATAGAATTATTATTCTAATAATATAACCTACCTCATATTTCCCTGTGTTATCAAAAAAATTTTTTTGTATTAGAGGAGCAACTGCTAAACAACTTACCCCAATCAAATCAAATATAACTTGTAATATGATATATTTCTTTTCTTCTTCAATTAGTTTAAATATTTTCATAATTTGAGCAAACAATGTATTATCATTTACTACACTTTGCTAGCAAAGCTTTTACCCTTTGTACATCCACAGAGTCATCCTGTTGCCATTCTTCTTTTAATAACTGTAATTCACGTTTGTATGCATGTTTTGCTTCATTCTTTTTGTACATACGTAAATACAGTTGTGCAATAGATTCAAGATGATCGATATAACGTGGCTTAGGCTGTAAGTCAAATGACTTCTCAAATAGTGCTATTGCCTTTTCATATTCACCACGACTTGCATATCTACCCGCAACCAAGAAGTAAGCTTGCCACTCTTGATTCTTTTCTAAATAGATATCATATTCTTTACGCGTTGATTGAAAGCCATGTGATGACTCGTGAATCAATAAGCGATAAAAATCATTAAAATAATCTTGCATTACTGCATTTCTTCTTTCCAGTACTTTTTTAGCTTCATCAAGTCTTCCATCATCAATCAAATTATCCAGAAGATATAAGTAGGCTCTCGTGATTGTTGGATGCTCTTGAATGAAGTTTTGGTAATATGCAATTAATTCACTGTGATTTGCGACATTCCAATCCAATCTTCCACCATGCATTGCATTATGAAATGTATTATGTAAAGACTTATCATCTGGATTTAATGCAAGTGCTTGTTTGGTATAGCTAGCTGCTTTCTCGTCTAATTTAATTGCGTATGTATGATATAAGTCACCAAGTAATGTTAATGCATGTAAATCATTTAGATTTATAGATAGTTGTTCTAACAAGAAATTTTCTGATTTACTAAAATCCGCATGCGTAAAGTAACGCTCATGGTCTAGCATATTTTCAATCTGTTGATACGCACTATCTTGGTTGTAATCAAAGAGTTCATCAATCTTGACACCAAATATCGCAGCAATTTTGGGCAAGAATAAAATATCTGGATAAGATTCTTCATTCTCCCATTTTGAGACTGCTTGTGCAGTGATATTGAGTTTTGCAGCTAGTTGTTCTTGAGATAAGAATGTTTCTTTCCGCAATTGTTTAATTGTTTTTCCTAGTGTCATACTACACCTCCTAGAAACATCTTATAGATTAATAGTACAACTGTTTATTGATGATTCATTGATATTTTTCAACCAACCATTGAAAAAAGCAGGTTGCCCTGCTTTATTGATTTTCTGCGAAGAATACTGGCGCATCATCTACAGTTGACTCTGTACTCCAGATCGATAGGTTGAGATTTTTACCACCCATACGAATCATATGTTCTTCCTTGGTTGGGAAGATACGAGCAGATAATACATATTCACCTTCATTGACGAAGATCTCTACTGTACTATGATCCACTAAGATATCCATTGAAGTTAAACCATTTTCTACGATTATTTGGCGTTCGGTACCATATTCTTCATTGAGTTGGTTTGTTAAATCGGAACGATCAATACGTAAACGTTTTGCGTATTTATCATAGGAAATTGCAAACCCTCTTGCGATAACGTAATTACGTGAGAAGAGATTTAAATCAAGTGATTCTGCGTCAGGATTTTCAATGCGAATAATCGCACTACTTGGCATTTGACCATGAAGTTTATCACTGATAATTTCACCATTCTTGGCACAGAAGAGTTCATCTTTCTTTATGGATTCAATGCCTCGAACTGGTGTCTGATATAGCTTACCTTTGCGGATTGTTAATTCGCGTGCAAAGGTTTGTAGTCCTGACCAACCCTCTTCATCTGTTGGTGGATATGTATAGTCTGGAACACCAAACCATGCGGACATAATTGAACAGTCGGAATAAACATTCTGTGAAGCACATTGTGGTGCATAGAAATCAAATCCACGATCAAGTTCATGCATTGGACCATCTGGTGTAAATGTGAGTGTTTCTAAATCTAAATCACCAATTAAATAGACACTGTTGAACTTATTGTGGAATTCATCTCCATTAGGTTCAATTCCCTGTGGACTAAAGATCAGTACATCATGTAATCCAATCTTTTGTACATCTGGACATTCTACCATGTATCCAAATCCATTCTCATATCCTTTGACTTTTAACTCACCAAGGAATTTCCAGTCTGTCAAAATAGAATCAGAACAATAAACTAAAATAACACCCTGTTCTTGTTTGTTTTGAGAACCTAAGAAGATATAGTACATATCATCAATACGCACAATCTTTGGATCACGTTGATGTTCTGTATAGTTCTCATTTGGAGTAATCAAAGGGCGCATTGCCTTTGTGTATTGTTCATCTCCTTCTAGAGTTGCTAGAAGTTGATGAGGTCTACGAATACGGTTTTCATCACGATAGTTTCCTGTATAGGCAAAGTAGATTGTGTCCCCTTCACTGATTGCTGTGCCGCTATAACAACCGCAATTTTCGTATTTTCCTGTTGGTAAGAGTGCTACACCACGATTTTCCCAATGAATTAAATCTGGACTAGTCACATGGTACCAATGTTTTAAGCCATGAACTGGTCCAAATGGAAACCATTGATAAAATAGATGCCATTTCTTATTACAGTACGTAAAACCGTTTGGATCATTCATTAAGCCAGTGACTGGTTGTACGTGGTATGTTGCACGCCACATAGATGCGGCATTCTTTTCATGTACACGCACCAGTTCATCTGTATCTCTCTTCATTAACATCCGCTTTTTATCTAACTCATTGACTGTTGTCATGTTGTGCCTCCTATTACTACATACTTATTATAAGTCATTTTCTCTTTATTTCACATGTCGAACCAAAAAGTCGATACGATGTTTTTGTGTTTCACCTACACGAATAATAGGCTTTGGTTCAATATGAGGATAGTTGATTCCATTTGGTAGATATTCTGCCTCTAAACATACAGAACTTCTTTCTGGATAGTGATGTCCATACTTACCAATTGCGCCATCCAACCAGTTGGCTGTGTATAAATGAAAACCCGGATAATCTGATGCCATTTCAAGTTCTAGCTTTCCATCGGAGAGAATTGCCATTGTACGTAACCCTTCTCCTGGGATTGGAAAGTGATGATCATACCCTTTGCCATATACAAGTTGTATATCATCTTGGTTAATATCTTGACCAATCTTCTTTGCCTGACGGAAGTCAAAGGCAGTATTCTCGACTGCGTGAAATTCCGGCTTTGTTAAGCATGTTTCATCCAATAATGCATAGTGATCTGTTGGAATCATCAGTGTATGATTGAGGATAGATTCACTTTCATCAAGATTAAAGTATGCATGGTTGGTATATGCAAACAAGGTATCTTGATCTGTAGTGGCTGTTGTTTCGATATGCAATCCCTTCTCAGATAAACGATAGGTGATTGCATAGTCTAAATTACCAGGATAACCTTCTTCACCATCTGGAGATACACGAGAGAATGTAATAGCGTTTTCTGATGAAGTTACTGCATACATCTTCTTATCAAAACCCTCTGTACCACCATGGTTACAGTTCCCATTATTATTGATAAATAATGTGTATTCTTTTCCATTTAATGAGAACTTTCCCTTGCCAATACGATTCGCGGTTCTTCCTACTGAAGCGCCTAAAAATGTTGTCTCTTTTTGGTATTGTTCAGCTGTTGTATAGCCTTGCACAATATCCTTACCACTTTCTTTATCTATAAAGGAAACAAGCGTTGCGCCATAATCCGTTACCTGTACTTTAAAGTTCTTATTTTCCAACGTGTAAAGATAGATATCTTCTCCACTTTGTTTCTTACCAAATAGTATCTTTTCCATGATGATATAGCCTCCGATGATATTTATTTTCAAAATTACTTATCATCAGTATAGCCTTTTCACTACGAAAATTCGACATGGTGATTCTTAATTTTCGTTTACTTGCGACTTTTCTTTAAAAAAGTTATTCTTATTCATATTAAGGAGCATACTATGTTTTTTAAAAAGACCTCTTCTTTAGAAGTGGAAGAAACTGATACACGTTCTGGTAAAGATGCGATATGGATGATAACTTCCATACTGTTTACATTTCTATTAGGTGGATTTGTCTTCTGGAAATCAATGAACGCTGGCATTCAATATTTAACAACTTTAGTACCTTTATTGTTAGTCATTGCCTTCTCCGGCACTTATTTCTATAACAGATCTGCGGATATGCGTATGTTTTCGGCATTTACTGGACTTGCGGCGATTGGCATTGCATTACAAGTGATTATTGATGCACAATATCAAGTCATTTCACAGTTCAGTATGGTCAAATACTTTGCAGGACTTGCGATCGCAATCGTATTAATTCTTATGTATCGCTTGATACGAAAAGCATTAAACTTTAACTATACAACCTACTTCTTATTGGTTGTAGCTGCCTGTCTATACATTGCCCTTCTTTTCTTTGGAAAAGATACCAATGGTTATGGCACAACTGCTTGGATTAAGATTGGCCCTGTATCATTACAGTTAACCGATTTTGCTAAGATTACCGCAATCCTATTCTATAGTTCTTTGTTTTCTGCTCGAAAGACCTATTCAAATCGTTCGATTTTAATTCTTTCTAGCATATTCTTTATCGTTAATTTTATTGGGTCTGTTCTGATTCATGAACTAGGTTCATTCTATATCCTATATTTCTTACACCTTTCCATGTTGTATATCTTTATGGAAAAAGGCAAAAAGAAGAGAATCTATCTTTTAACAATTGCGATTGCGACAATTTCTGCGATTGTGATTCTATTCTTACTGTATAAGATACTTGCGCCTAGCGCTGCTGCCGGTACATTAAATGGCTTAACGAGAATCCTTTGGCCAATTGTCCGTAAAGTATATTTACGCTTCTCTATTACCGCAAATATCAACTCTGATCCTTATGGTGCAGGCTTCCAATTATTCCAAGGAAAACGTGCTTTGTGGATGTCAGGATTATTTGGTAATACTGTTAATTTTACCGCTATTCCAGTCCCTGAAAGTGATATGGCATTTGTAACATTAGTGAACTCATTTGGCATGCCTTTGGGCTTTATTGTTGTATTCCTATTATTACAAGTAGGTATCCGTGGTAGTGAATTAAGTAGACGTTTAATTCAAACAAATAAACAAGACGCGGTTGTTGCCTATGGTGCGACAGTACTGCTATTTATGCAAGCAATGCTTGTCATATTAGGATCATGTAATATCATTCCGTTAGCCGGTTTACCTATTCCATTTTTATCACGTGGTGGAACCTATCAAGCAATCGTCTTCTTCTTTGCGGGTATATTACTACAAATGTCAGAGCGTAATGATGAATTCGATGATGAAGATTTAGAACAAGGAGGTGACGAGAACAATGACGAACAAGCGTTCACCAGAATCGATATCGATGCGTAGAATACGACTCGTAGAAGTCGTAGGTATCATCGTCAGTTTAGTGTTTACCTCATTTTTTGCCTATAAATATTTAATTAATCCGCGTATCAACACAGACGCAAATAAAACAAAATATCAGATTATTTATGATGCAATCAAATCCTATGCGATTGAAGGAACAATTGTTGACCGGGATGGAAACACCATCCTTGGAAATGCCGCAGTTGATTCAAGAGCGACTGCAGACTATCCACAGAATCTAAGTTATGCATGGTTACTTGGTTACTACTCTATAAACGAACATCAACAAAATAGTTATGGTCTAAGAGGAAATTTAAAAGACTATCTCCTATTTCAACTGGATAAAAATAATCAAGGGGCACTTGTAAAACTGACTACAAATACAGACTTACAGAACTATGCCTACCAATTATTAGATGGTATGGAAGGAAGTATCACCGTGCTTGATAACCAGACTGGAGAAATTCTTTGTCTTAGTTCACAAAGTACAGTCGACTTCAATGTGAATGATCCGGATAGTATGCTTGCAAGTAACGTTGCGGAGTCACAATATCGTCGTGGTACCTTTGAGAAAGATCCTCCAGGCAGTACCTTTAAAGTCGTAACTGCAGCTGCAGCTTTAACCATGCAAGAAGATGAAAATCTTGATGATAGTTTCTTCCAGTTTAACGATACTGGCAGTTACATCCCTGCAGGTAGTAACTTTGTAATTACCAATTTCCAAAATCAAGTATTTGGTACAATTGATATGAACACTGCTCTAGCGAAATCCTGTAACTGTTACTTTGCCGATTTGGGAATCCGTATTGGGGCAGATAAACTCACTAAGATGATGAATGCCTTCATGGTAGGAAAAGATATTACCATCCCATATCTAGATACCATTCATTCCAGCTACAACATCGGCAACAACGATAACGCCGAACTTGCACAGACTGCATTTGGACAAGGCAATACAACCATTACTCCCCTTCATATTGCGATGATGGCACAAGCAATCGCAAATGATGGTGTGATGTTACAACCACAAATTGTAAAGTCTATTCAATCCGATGGAAGAACGCTCTATCGTTCTTCAAAAAAATCCTTAAGCACAACCACAACACATCGTGTAAATGAAAAGCTTAAGGAATATATGCATAGTGCAGCCTTAGAGTATGGTTTATCAGAAAGTGGTTACGGTATGGTATATGCCAAAACTGGTACTGCTGAATGTGCAAATAATCGTATCCACAGCTACATGATGGGATTTACAGATCGTTATTCTTTCTGCATCAGTGCAAACAACAATAACGGCAGCGCTGAATTATATGGTATTGCGCAACGACTTATAAAATATTTAAATAGCCTATATTAAAGGAAATCTTGCGATTTCCTTTTACTTTGTATAAGTTGTATGAATGATTTTTGCATAACCAATTGCCTGTAAGAATGCATGCATGATTGGATTATTTGTTGGCACTTCAAATTGCAGTGGTTGTAGTTCTTCTTTTTGAATCTCGCTAATGAGCTTACGTGCTACACCACTTCTACGTTTATCTTTGACAACACATAAGTCTGTGATTGTCGTTACACTACCATCCATTCTACAGATTGCCATGGCGATGAATCGACCATGATCACTGAGTACATAGATATCTTTTTCTTCAAGTGATTCTTCTAGATAATCCTGTGCACGATCATAATCACTTGAAGAAGAAACACCTGCATACTGATCTAATTCCTGTAAATATGTATCACAGAGTGAAAGTGCACTCATATAGTTATCATCATCAATGCGTACAAACCGTAATGGTATCTGTATTTGTTTGATTGGTTCTTTCTCTTTAACAACATCTTCTTCATCCCAATCATCATCTACTTCTTCACTTCGTACTGATGTATCATAGACAATTCCATGTTGTTCACACCACTCGATTGCAAGTTCCCGATGGCTTGCTTCTAGATAGTCATACCATGCTGTTTCCATGCCAAATCGCTCCAGTGTAGCTCGAAAGCGTCTAAAAGCACCTTTGCCACGGATTGCATTCTCAAACCAATCTCGTTTTTTATCATCTTCAATTGTCTCTGTAAAGTTAACCATATTTTGATAATCATTTACTTCCTCTTTGGTTGGAAGTGGAATAAAGAATTCGTCATCTTCATCATCCTCTAATACATATACAATTTCTTCATCCTGAATACTGTAAAAATATGTTTCATCTTCATTGATTGTATCAATTGCATCGATGACATCCATTAGATTAACTTTCATAATTGCCTTCTTTCAGTTTTTGATTGAGTTTTTTATAGATACGTTCTACCATCCATGGCTCATGAACAACATCAATTACTTGATCGATTGGAAACCAATTGACTGCACTATTTTCATCTTGCTTGATATGTAAACTCTCTTTATCATCAGCCTCTAATAGATAAGTTACATTTAAGTGCAGATGACTTGGGACATACTTGCCCTTTTTCTCATGTCCATTTACTTCAATTGTCTCTAGCGAAAAGATATCTTCTTTGATTGGTTTAACAGTATGAATCCCACTTTCTTCTTGTACTTCTCTTAGGGCAACAGAAAGAAGATCCTCTTCTCCATCTGCGTGGCCACCAAGCCAAGCATAATTCTGAAAGATATTATGGAATGCCATGAGCACATGTGTATGTGCTTTATTTAACACCCACGCAGATGCAGTAAAGTGTGCTAGTAAATTGGTGCGATAAAAAATATCTTTCGTTGTTTCTAATAAATCTAGCATTACTTTACGGTCAGCTTCTTCTTGTTCGTTAAATGATTGATATGTCTGTAACTGGTCGATTAAATTCTGTCGGCTCATTTCTTTATCCTTCTACTCTAGATGTAAACTATTGATATCGATATTGTAGATAACGTCTTTTCTTTCTACCACAACACGCATGCGCTCGCATAACTCTTTATCTCCCTGGATACGCTGCAATAATTCTCGCGTTGGATTGATTGCACAAGGATGCCCTGTATTCTTAAACATTGTAAAGTCACCATTTGTATCACCATAGGAATAACATGCTTGTAGGTCTAAAACATACTTCTTCTGTAATGTTAGAATTGCCTTTTCTTTAGAAACACTGTCCCACATTGGTACAACCTCTCCTGTGTAAATTCCATTTTCACCCTTCAGATATTGCGTACCACGGAAGTCATCAAACTTATACTTCTCAGCCATCTCTTTGACAAGTGGCTCTGGAGAACCAGAAATCGCAATTAAGAGATGCCCTTGTTTTCGATGGCGTTCAATCTCTTTTCTTGTGAATTGATATACACGTTCACCTTTCTGTTCGATAACCTTCTGGGCAATATGTTCAATATGTACAGCAGAGATTCCCTTT
>CALISH010000029.1 GCA_938041275.1 uncultured Solobacterium sp. | reverse complement strand
AATACTTATAATTATTGCTCTATTCGTATAGAAATGAGTAATGGTAAGCAGATTTTATTAAAAGAAATTGCTTATATGGGACAAGGTATATCTTATGTTTTTGATGAACCTGTGTCTTTAGAATGGATTGATATATATATAGATAAACAATGCCTAGGTTTATCTGAAATAGAGTTATATAGTAATAATAATGATATATATGATTATTGTCATATATTAGCAGATAATCAGTTTATGTATGATTGGGTTGTATATCCTGGTGAGAAAATTCCGATGATTACCCCTTATATTGAAAGTCTCAGAAAAGATATGATTACATATGGTGAATCAATACGAGAAAACTCTTATAGGTGGCTAATTAATAATAAATATGTTGATATTTCTGCTTTACAAAGTACAATTGAGCGAGAGTTAAGTACTAGTCCTTTACAATTACGATTAGAGTCTAGTGATGGATTGGTATTTTGTGAGTCTACGATTCGTAAGAGCAGTTTTAAGGATTGGTGTTCTTTAAAATGGAATCAATTACAAGATAAATTGTCTTATATAAGGGTTAAATCGAAATATAAACAGGGGTATAAAGCGGCACAGGCACATAAACAAGGAGGTATATAATCATGGAGAATCAGAATAGACCATTAGTATCTATTGTTATTCCTGTGTATAAAGCAGAAGACTATATTGGTAAATGCATCGAAAGTCTACAACAACAAACATATAGTAACTTACAAATTATCTTAATTGAAGATGGGTCACCCGATTCCAGTGGGCGTATTTGTGATGATTATGCTGCTAAGGATGATAGAATTACCGTTATACATCATAAACAGAATATGGGTGTTAGTAAGACTCGTAATGATGGACTGGCAATTGTAAAAGGTGACTATATCGCCTTTGTAGATGGTGATGATTATGTAGCATCTACAATGATTGAAGAGTGCTTAACATCCATTCAAGAAAAGCAAGTAGATGTAGTGGTTTTTGATATTTCTGTTGTAGAAAATGGTAAGACTAGTCCTCGGCATATGGATGAAAACTATTTTGTAGATATAAAAAGTGCATATACAGCATTGATTGAGGACAAAATTCCAAACTATTTATGTAATAAATTCTTTAAAGCAAATGCTTGGAAAGAAATTCGATTAAAAGAAAATACAGATTTTGAGGATTTAATGATTATGCCGTTGGTTTTTAAAAACCTTTCATCTGTATACTATTTACAGAAATCTCTTTATTTTTATAACTGTGATAATGAAAACTCTATCACGAGTAATTGGAGTGCAAAGAGTAAATATGGATTGTTCTGTTCCTATTTATATCGTCAACCATTAGCTGAAGAATTGGGTATGACAGACTTTGTGCGATACTGTCGTCATAGAGCCATACGTAGTGCTGTAGGGGGAATTGGTTTTAACTTAGCAAAACCAGAACTACAAGAAAAACAAGTTGAGCATATGTTAGAGTATTTAAAACAAGAGGAACAGTCTGCTGATATGCCTGCTATTGGTGCCAAATATCAGGTGTTATTATACGGTGCACTCCATGCTCCATTTATTTCAAAACTGTATGGGAATATGATGTTTGGATTAGAACGAATTAAAAAATCTTTATAATTGAATATGTAATTTTATATATAGATTTGAAATTATATGAATATTGAGGCAACTTATGTCAACAATTACAGCTATTATATTAGCTCGCAACGAAGAACAGCATATAGAAGACTGCATAAAAAGCATTCAATGTGCAGATGAAATACTTGTCATAGATGATGGTAGTATAGATCAAACTGTATCTTTAGCAGAACAATTGGGTGCTAAGGTTATACATCATGCATTGAATGGAGATTGGGCACAACAACGTCGATTTGGTATTAGTCAGTCTTCATGTGAGTGGATTTTATTTATTGATTCTGATGAACGGGTTTCTTCTGAATTAAATGATGAAATAAGACAAGCTGTACAAAGCGGAGAAAAAAAAGCATATTGGTTATCTCGTCATAATATATTTCATCATAATTCTGCAACTCATGGTTCTATGCGACCAGATAAAGTATTGCGCTTGATGCCAAAAGAAGGGGCAACTGTTGAAGGTTTTGTACATGAAACTTTTATTAGCCCATTTCCACAAGATACGTTAAAAGGAAAACTGTTTCATTATACTTACGATAATTGGACTCAGTATTTTAATAAATTCAATAAATATACATCAGCAGCAGCTGAGAAATACCATGAACAAGGGAAATCATGTTCTTTTTGGAAGGATATTATACTTCGCCCTCACTGGGCATTTTTTAAGATATATATTTTGCAAAAGGGATTCCTTGATGGCAAAATAGGTTTCATCTTATCTTTATATCATTATATGTATACAGTTACAAAATATGTAAAGTTGTATTACTTAAATAAATCAAACGGGAGATTGTAATTTACTTTAATATAAGAAGAATTAAGGGGATATATAAGAATCTATAGTGAGAGAAAGTCGTAATATATAATGAGTGAACAATTTTTTCTATCATTACAACAAAATATAAAATTAATGATATGGGCTCCTATTTTAAGTATCATATTCCGTATAATATTTATGCGTACTTATAATCCATATCCTACGTGGCAAGGACGTTGGCAATCCGTTTTAGGTGCACTACGCTATGGATTTTGGTGGGGCATGGACTTTGATGCCTATGTATTCTTACTACCTTTAGTTCTCATTACTATACCAGCATTATTCTTTGGTACATATCATCAATATGAAGATATGGTGCGCCTCATTGGATTAACAATTTATTCTTGTGTATTATATGCTGCGTTTGCAGGTAAGATGATCTTTTATAAGCATTTCCATGATACGTATAACTATATGGTTCATTATGGTAAACATGCAGAGAAGAATAATCTTATCGATGTATTTTTTAACCAAGATAGAGGTCTATTAGTATTGGTTGGATTTATTCCAGTAGCTATCATTTCCTGGTTTGCTGGTGGCGTTGTTTTATCATTGCCATCTATTCCTTATCCTGCTATAGATAGTACTTGGATGACAGTAGTATGGAATATATTACTAGCCATTGTATCGGTTGTTGGCTTTTATTGGTTCCGCTATGGTGGTACTTTATCTCATGATGATAAGCCAGAATGGGATACGATTCCTACTGTAGTAAAAGAAGATATTTTCTTTGCTCGTGCGACTGTACCTGATCTATGCGCATTGGAAACGGTTTATAAAAATCCGTTGCGTTCTGAATATACTGCATCTGAAGAAGATATTGATAATGCCATTAATCGTGTTGTGCCTAGTGAATATAAAGATAATTGGCATGAACTTGATAATCCGTTATATGCTTTCAAAAGAATTGCTAAAGGTCCTAAGATTACGAAACCTAAGCATATTTTCTTTATCGTTGGTGAAAGTATCCCTCAGTGGTCATTAGATGAAACGCATAAGTCTCTTAATATTTGCCCAGGATTATGGAATTTTAAAGAGCAATCGCATACAGTTCAAATTCCTAATTTTTTACCGGCAGGTAATGTATCAAGACCATCTATTGTTAGCCTTATGAGTGGCATCTATGATGCGGGATTGGAAATTAATGAGAGAGAAAGTTTCTGGAAGGGTGCATTTCCTACATCCTTTGCACATCAAATGAAGCAATTAGGATATCAAACTATATATTGGTATGGTGGTAATGCATCGTATGGTAACTTTAATCACTTTGGTAAAGCACAAGGTTTTGATAAAGTAGAAAGTGCTTCTATCTTCTGTGGACCTGATGCTCCTAAAACATGGGTTGGTGTTTATGATCATGTATTCCTAGAGAATATTGAGCAACAAATTAAATCAATTGATATACCTACATTCCATTTTATTTATACAACATCCAATCATGGACCGTATAAGATGGAGGATTCATTACTCGATTATAATCCTGAAAAGGTTATGCCAGATGTGGGTGAAGATTTGCGTTCTAATAAAACGCGTAATAAGGAACTAGCAACCTATCGTTATAGCGATAAGGCAATTTTTACATTTGTTGAATCGATGCAACAATTGTATCCAGATAGCTTATTTATTGTTACAGGAGATCATTCTAATCTATT
>CALISH010000028.1 GCA_938041275.1 uncultured Solobacterium sp. | reverse complement strand
CAATTGAGAAATTACCCAACATTTCAAAAAATGTATGGTGACGTGCTGTACGACCCACATTTTCAATATCGTTCGTACGAATTGATTTCTGGGCATTACATATACGATTGGAAGCCGGCTTTTCTGAACCATCAAAATACTTCTTTAACGCTGACACACCAGCATTGATCCATAGAAGTGTTGGATCATTATGTGGAATAAGACTTGCGCCAGGTTCGATCATACAACCCTTAGACGCAAAGAAATCCAAGAACTTTTGTCTGACTTCATTTCCACTGAGTCGATATTGCTTTTCCATTGTTTTCCTCCTGAACAAATAAAAAACGTTCCCATATCCAGGAACGTTAACACGCGGTACCATCCTGATTCGCACAAAATGTGCGCACCTTAATTGCTCTGTAACGTAGAGATACGTTGCTGATTAAGCACTCTGTTAAAGGAAGCTTCAATATCGCTTATGGAAGATTTTCACCACACATCTTCTCTCTGCTTCACAGCCAATATCTACTTATCCTTTGTCATCGATTTCTCTGCAATTTTAACATTAAAGCACTTTAAAATAAAGCGATTTTAATATATATCTTGCGAATTCAATGATTTCAAATGAATCCTAACGAAAATCAAATCAATGACGATAGAAAAATGATGTGGTAATCTTATTACGAGGTAATGCAAATGACAACGATTTATGACTATCTTGATTGGCGTGGAGATCTTCCATTTACTACTGATCCTTTTAATGAAGTGGATAATACTATCCTTAGCCTTTTAGCTTATGTTCATTATGACGGTATCGCGAACATAGAAACTACATTTCAACCACTTCATCAGGTAAGAGATGAATTTTATAAACTACACACACGTGAAGAAATTGCAGAAATAGAAACCTATAATGGCGTAAACGCGAGATTACTAGATAAGGTATGTGATACAGAGCGCTTCAAAGATATAAAGATTGGTTATTATATTAGTTATTCTGATAAAGACTTTGTGGTTCAGTTTTCTGCAGTAACTTTTAAACTCGATGATATGATCTATATCTCCTATCGAGGTACAGATAACACATTTATCGGTTGGAAGGAAGATTTCTATCTATCCTATACAACCGGAACCAATGGACAAAAAGCAGCAGTTGCATATATCAATCAATTATTTGATAAAGAAACTTTACCAATCCATATTGGTGGTCACTCTAAAGGTGGTAATCTTGCGATATACGCCGCATGTCATTGTAAGGAATCCATTCGTAATCACATTAAAAAAGTTTGGTCAAATGATGGGCCTGGCTTCCAAGGTGAAATGTTACAATCCCCTGCTTATCAAGCAATTCAAGATAAAATTACGCTCATTGTTCCAGACTCTTCCATTATTGGAATCTTAATGAATAATGTTGAACCAAAGATTATCAAAAGCACCGTCAACAATGTACAGCAACACGACGCTCTTACATGGATCGTAAAACGCAACCATTTTGAAAAAGCAGAATCATTATCTGCTAACTCTGTATTCTTAAACAAAGCAGTAGATAAGTTCTTAGAAAATTTATCTGAAAATGAAGCAAAAATTGCAATCGACGCTATATTCTCTATTCTAGAATCAACAGATGCAGAATCATTTTCGAAACTAAAAGAAGGTGGTTTTGATTCCTTGAAGGATATTATCTCTGCCCTTCAAAAATTACCACCAGAGAAATCATCTGTTATTCTACGCTTAATTGGAACCATGATTTCAGATAGTGGTAACATACTCGCAAATGATTATATGTCAAAAGTGCAAGAACAATTCAACAAAGTAAAAGACTCATTTACCAAAAAAGACGAAAGGTGAGATTTAATCCCTCACCTTTTTAAAATCCATAATCACCATTTACATATTGCTGTAGTTTCTTTGTCAGTGTCGTTTCTCGTGGATGTAATTCTAATACTTGAATTCCACGTTTAAAAGCTTCAAGTTCACCCAATATGATTAGTGCTTTCCGTGCTCTTGTAACACCAGTGTATATAAGTTTTCTCTGTAACATGCCTGCATGTCTTCGCGTAATTGGCATAATCACAATTGGATATTCACTACCTTGTGATTTATGAACACTGATGCAGTATGCCAGCGTAATATTGATCCAATTCTCTGGTTTATACTCAACAATGATTTCACCAAATTGACAGATAATCGTAGTCTTATGGTCTTCCGCATGTTTTGCGTCAATGATTTCTACTAATACACCAATATCACCATTGTATACATCATCATCTGGTTGATTTTTTAACTGCAAAATCTTATCACCTTCACGGAAAGTCATGTATCCTGACTTAACTTCTGCTTTATCCTTTGAAGGAGGATTAAATGACTCCTGTAAAGCATTATTGAGGTAATCAATACCTGCAACTCCTGCATACATTGGAGATAATATCTGAATATCATCTATCGAATAACCTTTCTGCAATGCATCTTCAACCATCATCAAAATATTTCGGCGTATATCTTCTGGCATGCATGCAAAGAACTTCACATCATGATGATATTCCTCAACATTCACATTTCCAGTATTGATTGCATGCGCTAAATTAATAACATCACTATCAGATTCTTGACGATAGATATGCTTTAACTCAATCAATGAAAACTCATTTGACTGCATTAAATCACGTAATACACAACCTGGTCCAACACTTGGCAACTGATCTTTATCACCAATAATACAAATTTTTTTAATTCTCGTACTTGCAAGTAATAAGTTATAGAATAACCAGTTATCTACCATAGAAAATTCATCAGCGATAATTAAATCAAACTCTGGGAAACCATCTTTTTGTGCTTCACCAAGAACATCAATTGACTGATATGTTCCGAATACAACTAACAGCTCTTTTTTAGGTCTATCAATTAATTCTAAATAATTTTCAACAACTTTTTTTGATGAAGTTGTAGCCGGATAACCGATATCACTAGCTTTAATTGTTATATTTGATTCATCCTGCTTGACGCTTCCACGACTAGCATTTCTATCACTAGTAACTGCCATTGAAGACATAGTCATCTCTGTATCATTATTCCACCCTCTCAATGTTTGAGTAAGAAGTTGAATACTTGGTACTAAATAAAGAATAGTATACTGTTCTTTTTTCGCTTCCTTCGCCATCGCTTCGGCAATCTTTAAACTTGTAAAAGTCTTACCTGTTCCTGGAGCCATTATAAGTTGCCCACGATCATTTTCCTTAAAATGATTCAATGCAGACTGGATCGCACTTTCTTGATAATATCTTAGTTTCTTTTTAGCTTTAACAGTGACTA
>CALISH010000027.1 GCA_938041275.1 uncultured Solobacterium sp. | reverse complement strand
TAGATACAGCTATAGCAGTAGCTGTATCTACCATACACAATTATAGTATGCAACTGTAAAACAGTTTATTTTATAAAAAACAAAATTCCCAGTATAGACAATGTCTATACTGGGATTTCTTTTGTCTAGAATTGTGGTAGATTATTTATAATAGAGCCTACGAATGCTAGCATATACCATAAGACTATACCAACACCATATACTGTAATACCACGAGAGAAACGTATACAAGTCTGTTTAGACCTAGCTCTATTACGTAATATTTCTTGTTCAGTATTACCATTCATTGAATATTTAGACATACTATAAGTTATAAAATTATAGGTCATCAGTATTAAGAATATAGCACCTGGCATAAATATAAATGCATACCATTCCCTAAATGATGGGAATGTTTTTGCATTTAAAGCTATCAGTAGTAGTATGATTACTATACCAATAACATATCCAGTTCTCTTAATTATCTCTTGTGCTATTCTTTCCATCTTATACCATCCCTATAATATTAACTACAATCATCTCAATCACCCATAGAATATATATCGCTACTAGAAATACTATAAGCTTTCTTCCATAGTTATGACAAGTCCTAGTAACCATAGCGTAATCTATTCTAGCTTTCTTGCTTTTATCTATATGCTCAGCTATCTCATCTAGTCTAAGCCTAATATTCATATATAGTATTATTCCTATAGAACCTAATATCCCTGGGATATATACTAATATGATTCTATATAAGTCTTGCTGATAGTTTATAGCCCAATCAGCACCAACTGTCATTATAGCATGGAAAGCTATAAGACACATTATAAGTTTCATTATGCACCTCTCATTATATTAAACACAAAGAAACTGGGTATAGTCATTGACTATACCCAGCTTAAATTAAATACCTCCGTGGTATGTAATCCACCAGTGAAATAACCCAGCTAGCATTACCATAATAAATATATACTCATATTTCTTATGAAGTATTTTATACAATGCTAGCATAAAAGTAAAAGCCATTAACACTGGTAAGATTATATACATCAAAATGGTTAGCATTTTAGAACGCCCCTAACCCTTTAAACACTAAAACTATAAGATCCACTATAGTTACTAATAACGCAACTACAAACACTTCACCGCTACCATTGACAGCATTCTTTAATGCTTCTTCGATAGCGATACGCTTACTAGTATTATTAAGAAGATTAGTTTTAATCTTACCACCAGTAAGCTCATTAAATTTAACAAACCCATCTTCTAAATGGTTAATGATGAACTTATTAGAAGAAATATCTCCGCTTTGTACAGAAATGATATACCCACCTATTACTATATTAATAAAAGCCAGTGCATATATTTCTTTATATACCAATATAGACACTAATATATTAGAGCATATCAATGTAATAAGCTCTGAAGAGAAAATTTCTAGGAAGATTTTACTTCCAAAGAGACGTTTTTCCTTTTCCATCAGGTTTACCTCTTACTAATTTAATACTTCGAACCTGGAGCACAATGTATGCTACCATTAATATTAATGTACTAATCATAGCGAACGTATCATTTAACCATGATACATTAATAAGTAGAACCAATGTTAAGATTATAACCATATACCAATTATTATTGCTTCTTTTAGTAAGCTCTTCCATAGTTGGCATAGTATTGAATAACTTGAACAACTCTAAAACTTGTTCAAGACCATTAATAACTTCTGCACGTTTAGCTTCTGATAATGTTTCATCTGTTTTTGCTTGTTCGATTCTGTCTTTAACTGTTTCTGGTGTTTCACTACTATGGTTTACCAGCATATCAGCAGTCACACGTATAAGACGAATATTATCAACGTATCTATTGTGATACCAAGCAAAGCAGAATAGTATGACCAATGTGAAACACATAATGGTTCTACTTAACCAGTAAGGGTCTTGACTGCTATGTAGCATAATATATGTACCAGACCCACCAGATAATAATGTAAGAAGAATATATTGAATCTTACTCATTATCATCACCAACTTTCGTAGTCTCTACAAAAGCAATCATAGCAGCTATAACTAGCATACCAATAATCATATAGTTTGCTTCTACAAACCATCTAATTCCATGAATTAAAGTTTCCATTCTTTTAATCATCCCTTCTTTTAAATAAATTACCTATCTAATACTATACTTACTATAAACCCAGCAGTTACACAAGCTATCATATGAAATAGCCTGTCATACTCTAGGTCCATATAAGCCCATACTACAGTTACTATTAGTATTGTGATAATTAATGGAAGTATATCCATAAAATTATCAAAACTATACTTTCGTCTCATTACTTAATCTCCTTTCTAAAATATAATATAGCCACTGTATCGTAATTATATTATATAATTCAAATCCTGATTAAAAAAAATAATTAAGTATTAGGGGCGGATAAACCACCCCTATAAACTTATTCCAATACCCAAGCATTTCTAATTTCGATAAACAAACGTTCACCGAATGCTTTTAGGTATTTCTTAATTTTAATGAATAATTCACCACTACGTGCTAAGCTGATATTATCATTATTGATGATGCCTTCTTGCACTGTGTTGATAGCCATGTTAATCATGTTGTCAATGAAGTTTTTTAATGCTTCATCATTTTCAACATAGCTAGGCAATGGAATACCGATATAGTATTCCATCATTTCTGCAATCTCCCCAATATGTGGTCTATCATCGAAAAGATTCTCAACTTTCTTAGTAAAGTTATCAAACCCGTTCGATAATTTTGCTTCGCTCATAGTATTGATTGTTAAGATTGCTTGTAATACAGTCATGGTAATATCCTCCTTGATTAATTAACTAAATATAATAACCATTGTATTACCATTATAGTATATAACTGAAATAATCAAGTTTTACGATATCACCACAT
>CALISH010000026.1 GCA_938041275.1 uncultured Solobacterium sp. | reverse complement strand
ATGAGAATGATACTATCCTAAAATAGCTTTATATGGGACAGGTTGTTTTTAGTGCACCCAAAATAGATACAAAACATCTACCTTTACAACAGTTTACATAAACATTTGAAAATGACATAAGAAAAGAGGCTGTATGCCTCAAGTAAATCTATAAAATTTACTTAATCGTTACAGCCCCTTTTAAAAATGAATTTATTTATGTATTTGAAATACTTTGTACAATCGCAATCGCAATGTTTGCGTCATGAGAGATACTTACTTCAAGTTCAGGATGGTCTTTGATGTAAGGTTTTCCACTTTCATCATTTAGAATACTGTATTGTAAGTAATCTTTATCCTGGGTTGCCTTAAAGATAGCTTCTTTTGCCGCAAAGCGTCCTGCAAAGTATTGTTTTTTCTGTGTGATAGTATGCTTCGAGGAGAATTCTATCATTTCAGATTGTGTCAAAACATGTGAAATGATGGGTTTTTCTAAGTCAATTCGAAGCATATCTACGATGTCTACGCCTAACATGGTATTATTATTACATAGTTGCGTGCATTTGGCGAATGCTTGCACACTCAGTCAATCGACTGTAAAATATTGCAGAGGTTAGTATGAAAGAAAAAAAGAATAAAAAGAAATTATCTAGAGTGGGAAGAATTGTACTGGATATCATCATGGTTGTATGTTTAGGTGTTGCAATTTTTTCTGGCTACCAGTTATATAAAGGTCTAGCAAGTTATAACCAAGCAGGAAATGCGTATGATAACTTACGTAAAGATGCCGTTACAACGAAGAAGGACACGGATAAAGATGATACAACTTCTACATTAGATTTCCAAAAGTTGTTATCTCAAAACCCAGACTGTGCAGGTTGGATTACACTTCCAAACTCCAATGTGGACTATCCGGTTGTGTTTGGTGCTAGTACAGATGAAAATAAGTTTGGAAATAGTTACTACTTAGACCACTTATTTGATGGTACATATAATCTAAGCGGAACGGTATTTATTGACTATAACAATGGCAGGGACTTTACACATAAGAATACAGTTATTTATGGTCACCATATGTTAAATGATTCAATGTTTGCGGATATTGAGAAGTATAAAGATCAATCTTACTATGATAGTCATAAGGAAATGGTTTTCCAAACACCAAATGGTACATATAAGATTTATCCGGTTGCAGGATACTCTACAACGGGTACAGGAAACTATGTACAGTATGACTTTGGTAGTGACAGTGAATTTCTAAGTTATGTTGATCGTTTTGTTTCTGCATCAACATTTAAGAGTGATGTAACAATCACAGCAGAAGATCAAATTGTAATGTTATCAACATGTTCCTATGATGTTGAAGATGGAAGATATGTATTAGTTGGAAAGCTGGTAAAAGTTTCATAAACAAGGAAATGATCTATGACCGAACAAAATCCAAACAGAGTAATTCGAAAGAAAAAGCGTAAGAAGAGATATATCAGCGCTAGATTTTTATGGCTGATTCTTTTCCTTGCGAGTATTGTATTTGCGATAACATTCTGGCGTATGCCGATGTTTCCGACAAAGTGGAAATTTATCGTTGTACTCGTACTTGCGGTAATCGATTGGTTAACATTCTTGTTAACATCTAAGGTAAGACCTAGTAATATTTTTGCGCAGGGAATCAATACAGTGCTTGCGGTAGCACTTGTTATCGTTAATATTGCACTACCGTACTATACGGATCGCTTTTGCAATATTTTCTCCTCTGTTTTGGGTAATGAAGTCAGAATTGGCATCTATGTTATGTCAGATGCGTATAAAGCAAAATATAAAGATACATTCGCTAACTCTGAATACAAAGAAAGTATGAAGTTAGCGGAGTATCAGAATGCAACATTTATTACAGCAATTGGTGTAGATGGAAATAATCAGAACTACGCACTAGAACAGTTAAGCGTGGATTTAAAGAATGATAATCTAAAGACAGTGAATAGTAGTTCTGTGCAATCTGCTGTAAAGAACCTATATACAAATCAAGGTGATGTTTTACTCTTAAGTGATTCCTATTTATCAACTGTTTTAGAAACAGATGAATTTAAGAACTTTAAGACAGACACAAAGCTGATTGGTAGTTATTTCCGCAAGGTGGAAACGACACAGGTAACAGAAGATAAGACCAATCTTGCGAATACACCATTTACAATCTTCATTGCGGGTAATGACCAACCGGGTGATTTAAGCTTAGAGGGTAGAACGGACGTTGATATTGCGGTAACAGTGAATCCGAATACACATCAAATTCTGATTTCCAACTTACCACGTGACGCCTATATTCAAAATCCGGCATATCAAAACGCGAAGGATAAGTTAACTCATCTAGGATTAAGTGGTATTCAAAATACATTAAAGGGTGTTAGTAACTTACTTGGTACAGATGTGAATTACTACATGTTAGTAAATTTCACAACATTTGAAGATATTATTAACTCAATTAATGGTGTTGATATTGATAATCCATTTGAATTTACTGCGACATTTACAGGACGCACATATCCTCAGGGAACATTACATCTTGATGGAGAGTTAGCATTAGAGTATGTTCGTGAACGTTATAGTCTGCCAAACGGTGACTTTGACCGTAACCTTCACCAACAAATCGTGTTATCTGCGATTATTCATAAGCTATTAAGTCCTGAGTTGATTAGTTCGATTAATAATATTCTGGGTGCCTTACAAGGTAAATTCTTAACCAATGTTTCTACAGATTCTATTTATGCTTTATGTAAGAAACAGTTAGACCAAAATATTCAATGGAATATTGTAAAGTATCATCTTGATGGTGATACAGGTAGTGATTACTGTGCATCTGCACCGGATCAACTATTATCAGTAGTTTACTTATATCAAAATCAGGTTGATTTCATTAAGGCTGAGATTGATAAGATTATGAATGATGAAATCATTTCCCAGGAAACACTACCTGAGGGAACATATGATAATTCTACAAACTAGGAGGATTTATGTACCGTATTGATGAGATGTATGATTTAGAACACACAGCTGCGAAAGAGTATTTATCACAGTTTACATATCCATGGGAAGCTCTTTCTGGAATTAAGGACCTTATTTTAAAGTTAGGTGAAGGATTAGATAAGGAAGAATACACTGAAGTATCTGAACATGTTTGGATTCATAAGACAGCGACTGTATTTTCATCTGCCTATATTGGTGCACCATGTATTATTGGACCACGTACAGAAGTACGTCATTGTGCATTTATTCGATCTGCGGCATTAGTTGGTGCAGATTGTGTGGTTGGAAATAGTTGTGAGTTAAAGAATGTGATTCTATTTGACCATGTTCAAACACCACACTATAACTATGTGGGAGATTCTATCTTAGGATATTATTCTCACATGGGTGCAGGTTCAGTTACATCTAATGTGAAGAGTGATAAGCGTCCTGTGACAATTCGTGAAGATGATCATCGAATTGATACAGGTCTAAAGAAGTTTGGAGCAATGCTTGGGGATTATGTTGAGGTAGGATGTAATTCTGTACTCAACCCAGGTACTGTAATTGGTAGAAACTCTCGTGTGTATCCAACATCTTGTGTAAGAGGCTTAGTACACGAAAATAGTATCTGGAAGAATGATGGTACAGTTATTTTAATTCATGAATAAAGAAAATATAGTTGCGTGTTGACGCAACTATATTTTTGTAAGTAAGTATTCAATGTTTTCGCGCTTTGTTGCAAAGGATGTCACAAAGCGTACAGCAGTATGTGTTTCATCAATTTTTACCCAAGGGGTGAAGGCAAATTCGTTGGAAAGTTCTTCTAACTTTGTGTTTTCAAAAATTGGGAATAATTGGTTAGTTTCGGCTGGGAAGTAGAAAGTATATCCCTTTGATAGGAAACCTTTTGTAAGTAAATCTGCCATATTGATAGCGTGTTTTGAGATCACTAGATAACGGTTCTCTTTGAAGAGTTCTTCGAATTGGATACCGAGCATTCTACCTTTGGCTAGCATTCCTCCATGTTGCTTGATGGAGTAGCGGAAATCCTTTTTATACAAATCATTTAAGATAACGATACATTCACCAAATAGGGCACCGACCTTTGTGCCACCGATGTAGAATACATCGCATAGATTTGCAAGATCTTCAAATGTTACATCATTCTTCTTAGCCATAAGACCATAGCCTAGTCTTGCGCCATCAATGAAGAGTGGGATGTTATGTCTTTGGCAAATGCTGTATAAATCTTTGAGTTCTTGTTTGGTGTATAGAGTACCACTTTCAGTAGGGAAGGAAATGTATACGATACCTGGTTGTACGGTGTGTTCTGCACTAGCATCGTTGTAGTGGTTAATAATCAGTGTATCAACTTGTTTGGCTGTGATTTTGCCGTTGGTTGTTGGTAGTGTCAGACATTTATGTCCTACGGATTCAAGTGCACCTGTTTCATGTGCGTTAATATGTCCACTTTCTGCACAGATTGCGCCTTGGTGGTGTTTTAGGATGGCTGTGATTACAGCGATATTGGTTTGTGTGCCACCAACCATGAAGTGGATATCCGCATCTTCGCGTTTGATTGTTTGTTTGATGAGATTTGCGGCATTTTGGCAATGGCTATCTTTGCCATAACCAATCGTTTGTTCATCATTTGTATTTGTTAAGGCTGCTAAAATTTCAGGAATACAACCCTCGGTATAGTCACTATCGAATCGAATCATCTGATACCCTCCGTATTTCGCGCTATAATTATAAGGCAAAGAGATAAAAGTAGAAAAGAGGAAGTATATGCGTCGTTTTAAAGCAGAAGAAATTCAAGAAATCATTGAGATACTAAAAAATGATAGTGTCATCAGTGTACCAACCGATACGGTATATGGTGTTTGTTCACAGGTTTCTAGTCATCAAGCAGAAGAGAACCTTAGAAATGTAAAACATCGCCCTCTAACAAAGGCATTTCCGGTGATGTGTGCAGATCTTGAACAGATTCAGGAGATTGCGGAAGTGGATGATAGAGCGAAGAAAGTGATTGAAAGCTTTATGCCAGGACCGCTCACCGTTATATTAAAGCGTAAAGATGGGGTCAATCTATCTCAAGAAAACCTAGATACGATTGCGATTCGTATAGCAACATCTACTACACTTGCCAAGATTATTAAGGGTCTAGGAAGACCGATCTTTATGACAAGTGCAAATCAATCAGGAGAGCCAACTTGTACATCATTAGATGAGATTGAAAAGAGTTGTCCAGATTTGGATGGAATGTTAGAAGGGGATATCTCCTTTGGGGAAGCGAGTACTATCGTGGATTGTACAAAAGAAGAGTTGGTTATTTTACGACCAGGTCCAATCACCATGCAGGATATTACAGAAAAATTGATGAAATAACAGCGTGATATCCTTGCATGTATGGGTATCTTCTTATATCATTTAGAACAGGAAATACGGAGGAAAGAAGATAATGTTAGAAGTATTGAATCATCCCCTAATTACACATAAGTTGACACAAATGCGTCGTAAAGAGTGCGGAACAAAGGATTTCCGTGAGAATCTTGATGAGATTGCTGAGTTGATGGCGTATGAAGTATGCCGTGATTTACCAACAAATCCAATTGAAATTGAAACACCAGTTGCCAAGTGTACTGGTTATGAATTAAGTAAGGAAGTTGTTATCGTTCCAATCTTGCGTGCAGGTATTGGTTTATTAGATGGTATTAGACGCTTAGTTCCTACAGCGAAGGTAGGTTTCATCGGCATGTACCGTGATGAGACAACTTTAGAACCTGTAGAATATTTTGCGAAGTTCCCAAGCCATTTGGAAGACGCTATCGTCATGGTTGTTGACCCAATGTTGGCGACTGGTGGTAGTGCAAAGGATGCGATTGCGCAAATCAAGAAGCGTGGCGCAAAGAATATTAAGCTTGTGTGCTTAGTAGCTGCACCAGAAGGTGTTAAGGTAATTCAAAAGACTCATCCAGATGTAGACGTATATATCGCTGCACTAGATGATCACCTCAATGAACAGGGCTATATCGTACCTGGATTAGGAGATGCTGGCGACCGTATCTTCGGTACAAAGTAAGTCATGTCCAATCTGCATTTTATCTTGCGCTCTATTGTGTATCTATTGATGTTCATTGTGACGTGGTTTGCGATGGACGCAATCAATTACGAGAAGCTATTGCGCAAAAATAAGGTGAATCAAGCACAGGTGCTATACTTCATCCTAGTGATGGCAATCGCATACCTAGCAGGTTCATTTATATTAAGTTTTTTCCATTTTGGATAGAGTAAACAGGCAATCACAATGGTTTGTGGTTGCCTGTTTTAATAATATGTATAGATTTTATAAATGAAGCTAAAATGTGGGGAGTTTTCTTTTTATTTTTGAATATAGAAGTAAAGGGGAAACAATTATATGAAAGATAAGGCACAGAAATATGATTTGTGGCATCATTACATGTCCTACCGCAAGGATCTCTACCGTATTATACAACCGCATAATATTGAAGCGGGTATGATATCTGAAGCAAACTGGGTGATACGTTCCCGTTATCAATCAGGGAAGGATATTGGTATCAGTGTGAAACCTGGGGATATCTGTTATATTGAATTTGGCCAATCATACTTAAATGAAATGGGTTATCAACATTTTGGATTGGTAGTATCTGTATGTGCAAAGAAGGCTTTGGTAGTTCCAATGACTTCAAATGAAGCAACATACCAAAAGGCATATGACTCAATCTATCATCCACAGGGGAAATATCATCTCATGAAGATTGGCTTGGTGAGTGGTTTGAATAAACCATCCGTATTGTTTTTGAACGATATTCGTTTTATCAATACAGCTAGAGTGATTGATATTAAAGCACATATTCCTGTTACGGCACCTATGTTTAAAGAGGTACAGAAAAGAATGTTAAGAGTGATGTTCAGCACAGAGTGATAGGATATGTTATTATACTGGCATGGAAAAACTGCAAGGTAAGTGGTTAGTTGCGGTGTCATCTGGACCAGATTCCATGGCACTTTTACAAATGTGTATTGATGCGGGTATTGATTGTGCGGTAGCACATGTAAACTATCATCATCGTCCAGAGGCGGATGAAGAAGAAAACTATATCCGCAGTTTTTGTGTGAAAAAAGGAATTCCAATCTTTGTGCATAATGAGCCATTTACCTATACGGGTAACTTTGAGGCTGCGGCACGTGATTTACGCTATCGTTTTTTTGTGGAGATTGTAAGACATGAAGGCTTTCAAGGTGTATTGATTGGTCATCATCAAGATGATTTATTAGAGACATATATCATGCAGGAAAGTAAGAACATTGTGCCAGAGTATTATGGCCTGCGTGAAGAGATGTTAATGCATGGTGTATTATTTAAACGACCTTTACTGCATGTGGCGAAGGAAGAACTAGTTAGATACTGCAAGGAACATCAATTACACTATTATATCGATGCGACAAATCTAAGTGATGAGTATACGCGGAATCAGATTCGCCATCAAATTGTAGAACCGATGACTCCCTTTGAAAGAAACGCATATCTACGTGAAATCAAACAGAGAAACGCTGTCTTGCAAGAAAGAAGATGTCGTGTTAAAACCTATATTCGACAAGACAAGATTCGACTAGAGACATATCGTACATTACCGCAAGCTGATAGAGTGACGATGTTGAGAATGTTTGTGGAAGAGACACCACACTATTCTTTAAAGCATCTACAAGGGGTTGATGATATTATCATGCATGCAGGTGATTTCGTGATTCCGTTAGATGAGTTTTCATTAGTGAGTGATGGAACATATCTTTTGAAGTATGTTTCAGAAGAGCCGTACTGTTATGTGTTTGAATCAATGGAGGAATTACAAGATGTTCGTAAAGAACATTTCTATACAGAAAAGGGAAGTCCTGGTGTCTTTGCGCTAACGCTAGAAGAGGCAGACTTTCCAATTCGGATTCGTTCATTTCAAGCAGGAGATAAGATTCAAATGCGTTTTGGTCGAAAGGAAGTTCATCGTTTCTTTATTGACCGTCATATTCCACAATATCAACGACAAACTTGGCCAGTTGTAGAGAACGCTGCTGGAGAGATTATTCTCGTGCCTGGACTTGGTTGTAATGTGCAGCATTACTCTACAATGCCTAATTTGAATGTGATACAATACTAATGTTATAAAAGGAGTTATTTCTCATGTGGGTAGAAAAAGATATAAAGAAAGTGTTAGTTAGCGAACAACAGATTAGTGAACGTTCTAAGGAATTAGGCGCTAAGATTACAGAAGACTATACTGGAAAACAACCGTTATTAGTTGCGTTGTTACGTGGATCAGTTCCTTTCTTAGCTGAGCTAATTAAACATATTGATTTAGACATTCAGTATGACTTTATGGATGTTAGTAGCTATGAAGGTACAGAATCAATTGGTGATATTAGAATCTTAAAGGATCTAGATACATCTGTTAAAGGATTGGATATCTTACTTGTAGAGGATATCGTTGATACAGGAAGAACCATTCAGACTGTACGTGAAACACTATTACATAAGGGTGCTAATAGCGTTAGAATCATTACACTATTAGATAAGCCTAGTCGTCGTGTTGTGGATATTAAAGCAGACTATGTTGGTTTTGAAATCGAAAATGAATTCGTTATTGGATTTGGTATGGATTTCAACCAGAGATATCGTTGCCTTCCATACATTGGTGTATTGAAGGACGAATGTTATAAATGCAATGAGGAGTAAATAAATGCAGAGAAATAAATTAGCAAACCTTCTCCCTTATCTTGTGGTCATTCTTGCGATTATCAGCTTATTAGGATTAAACATGGGTGCTTCATCAGAGCGCATCAGTTACTATGAGTTGCAGAATGTTATTGAAAAAGAAAAGGTAGATGAAGTATCTGTCTCAATCGGAACAAATGTGACAGTCGTAAAGGGTGTTTACGAAAAGGATAAACAAAAAGTAACATTCACTGCGACCATTCCATCTACTTCCGATCAAATCGGAAAGGTGATTAAAAGCCTTGGAAATGAATCTACTAAGTTGACAATTGTTGATGCGGATGCATCCAATATCTTCTTGGAAACAGTGGTATCCATTATTCCATTTATCTTATTTGCGGTATTTGCAGTTTGGATGTTAAACCGTATGAATGGCGCAAACGGTGCCAATGCGAAGGCATTTGAATTCTCAAAATCTAGAGCGAAATTAGAAGGTAAGATTCGTGTACGCTTTAGTGATGTGGCAGGATGCGATGAAGAAAAGCAAGAAATGGCAGAAATCATCGACTACCTCAAATATCCTAAGAAGTTTGAGAAGATGGGTGCTCGTATTCCGAAGGGTATCTTGTTAAGTGGTCATCCAGGTACAGGTAAGACATTGCTTGCCAAGGCAGTTGCTGGTGAAGCAAATGTACCATTCTATAGTATTTCCGGTTCAGACTTCGTTGAGATGTTTGTCGGTGTAGGTGCAAGCCGTGTTCGTGACATGTTCAAGAAGGCACAACAGACTGCGCCATGCATTATCTTCATCGATGAAATTGATGCGGTAGGTCGTCAACGTGGTGCTGGCTTTGGTGGTGGACACGATGAACGTGAACAGACATTGAACCAATTGCTCGTTGAAATGGATGGTATGGAAGAAAATACAGGTGTTGTTGTCATTGCGGCAACAAATAGACCTGATGTACTAGACCCAGCATTATTACGTGCAGGACGTTTCGACCGTCAGATTACAGTAGCACTTCCAGACCGTAAGGGTAGAGAAGCAATTCTACATGTACATGCTCGTAATAAGAAGTTTGTAAAGGACTTAGATTTAGGTGCTTTAGCAAAGCGTACTCCAGGTTTCTCTGGAGCTGATTTAGAAAACGTATTGAATGAATCTGCGATTCTTGCGGTACGTGAAAACAAAGATGAAATTGGCATGAAACAGATTGATGAAGCAATCGATCGTGTTATGATGGGACCTGCAAAGGTGAGCCGTACATATGATGATAAGACAAAGAAGTTAGTTGCTTACCATGAAAGTGGACACGCAATTATCGGCTTGTTCTTGGAGAATGCACAGATAGTACAGAAAGTCACAATCATTCCTCGCGGTCAAGCAGGTGGATATAACCTCATGACACCGAAGGAAGAAAAGATGATGCATACAAAGAACGATTTACTCGATACAATCACTTCCTATATGGGTGGCCGTACTGCAGAAGAATTATTCTTTGATGACATTACAACTGGAGCAAGTAACGATATTCAAAATGCAACAAATATCGCAAAGGATATGGTTACACTCTATGGTATGAGTGATCTTGGACCAATCAAATACAACGCAGGTAATGAGAATGTGTTCTTGGGTAGAGATTATAACCAACCAAATAACGTTTCTGGTGAAGTTGCGTATGAAATCGATCAGGAAGTACGTAAGATTATTAATACATGCCATACAAAGGCAAGACAGATCATCGAAGCACATAAGACAGAACTTGAAACAATCGCGCATGCATTAATGGAATATGAAACATTAACAGCTGAGCAGATTCAAAGAGTTGTAAAGGGTGAAGATATTTCTGCAGACTTTAAGTATGAAGAAAAAGACGCATCAGAGCTTGCTACAGAAGAAACAATGAGAGAATAATCTAAAATAGCTGAAGTTAACCCTAAAAGTTGGATAGCAACTTAGAAGGTTAACTTTTATTTATGAACGAATGGTCGTGTTGAACACGAAGTGCGAAATGAATTTACATGGTAAACTTGCAAAATGATGTAATGTGCTTGTACAATATACCTAATTATACGGTGTTTATTTAATAGAAACATTTGAAATCCGGGAAATTTAAAATGTATTTGGAGGCTATATATGCATATTTTATTTTGCGATGACGAAAAAGAAGATATTGAAAAATACAAGATTATTGCGGTAGAAATTGCAAAAAATATAAACATTCCATTAGAGATACATACTTGTACTTCAGCAGCAGAAGTTTTATTAAACATTGAAGATTATGGAGCATTTGTTGATGTTCTATTTTTGGATATTGGCATGGTATCAGGAAAGAACGGTATGGAGGTATCTAAAGAGTTACGTAAACAATATCATTTTGCAGGAGAGATTGTTTTTATTACAAAATCTGAAAAATATGTTTTTGATGCATTTGATGTGAATGCTAGCGGATATATTGTAAAAGACAAAACATCAGATATTAGAATAAAAGAAGTTATTGGAATGGCAATATGCAATGCACAAGAAAAGAAGAAGGAGTATCTTTTATTAAAAGGTATTGGTGAATATAGAAATATTGCACTTTCGGATATATTTGCATTTGAAGCAAAAAATAATCGAATAATTGTGTACTATGGAGATAAGCAAAAATTTGAATTTTACTCTTCTTTAGATAAAATGCAGAATACATTATTGATTTATCGTATTATTCGTGTACATAGATCATTTTTGGTCTCAGCTGATAAAATCGTAAGATATTCCTATCAAGAAGGTTTATGCTTAGCAAACAATATGCAAATTCCAGTAGGCAGAAAATATCGTAGTAATGTAAAGACTTTATTACATTTATAAAGATAATGTGAAATAGCTTATAGTTATAGAAAAATTACATAGTATAGAGGTTGTGAAAATAGTAGACGAAAGAGATGTGGCATTATGTGCATAACTTTGTTCAAGTAAAATAAGTAATGAGTTTTGAATAGTGAAATAGGATGACTATAGAGTGCTAGTATTGGCATTCTGATGTAGTCATCCTTTTGTATACAAGTGATTGATGGTATTACATTGATTAGCTGTTCGTTAGTTAATGTGATAGATTGTCGTCTATTATCATAAGATCTTCTGGAACTATTGATGATTTCGGGTTTCAAGTGCTTCTATTACTGTTTTTATATTGTATAGCAGCTTCTTCAAAAGAACAGCGTTTATTAAAGTACCTGTAATAGTTCCTTTCATTCATACACAAGTTTCAAATTAGAACTTATCTTCAACAATATGTTGTATAAGTCTCTAACAGGAACAGGTAGAATGAGTATCATTTGTATTATATGTATCAATCGAAAAAATCATATCGTCACTAGCATTGAGCATGATATGATAATATCATTTATAGCCATTTGGCGTCTACTATGTTTCATTTCAATCACTTGCAAGACTGAATTTTAGCATAGGAGTTTTTTATAGATAGAGATTTCAAGTTATATACTTAGACCGCTGTCTACTCACAATAGATGTCGTTTATATAAAAATTGGTATTATAACAAGAAATAGAATATACTACTTGTACTATTAATGTTAGAAAGGGAAATCTATGAGTAAATATAAAAGGGTATTAATGGGTTCAACTATACTGTTGTTGATATTATCACCTCGATTCGTAGTAAAGGCAGAAGAAATCAATTCTAATACTATCGTGGATATGGATAATCAGGGAAAATCAGATTTTTTAATGGTTGATGGTTCCCCAAATATATATACCAAAAATATAATGACGGCGCCGAATTCAAATGAGCCACTAGAATCTGAAAAATCAAAACCACCAGAATCTGGAGAGAGTGTAAATCAGTCCTCGGAATCTGAAAAAACAAAGTCACCAGAATCTGAGACAAATGCAAATCAATCATCAGCATCTGAACCGAATATAAATCAGCCGACAGAATCTAGTTCAAATACAAATCAGTCGATTGATTTTGATAAGAAAAATGACAATTTGAATGTATCAAATGAAGTGACAGAAATGCCATCAGATAATATGGAAGAAAATATAATCCAGTCAATTGATACGAATCAGTTTGTGGAATCTGACAACAATAAGAATGTTGAGGAAAATAACGAGGTTTCTGACGAAAATGGGTTTAACCTTATTTCTTCGGCTGCAGAGAATAAATCTTCCAAACAAAAAAGATACGATGTTCTAAAGGTGATTCCTACAAAGAATATTAACTATGATTGGCAACTCTCTGCACTAAATACTGTTATTTTAGCATCTATAATTTTGACAGGAATATATGGCATATCCATCATATTACCGATGGTTCAAACATTAATTTGGATTAATAGAAAGCAAACGATGCTGTTAAGTAAAATGGGAAACTATAAAAATTATGAATAAATTGACAATTTTGGGAATATTAATTTGGGTTGGTTTGGCAATGGTATTAAAATTTGCACAATACATATTAAAGAAAAAATTAGACTGTTATGAAGGATTTTGTGGAATAAATCATGGTCAAAAAAATGAAATACGGAAGCAATTATTTAAGGGTATTTAAAGAAAAGAAGGATGGAAAGAAAGTATGAAGAAAAAAACACTAAAACGAGCAACAAGGAATTTCAAAACATTTATAACTAGTTTACTTGTTATATTCAGTATGGTAAGTCAATATACTTTGGCAACTTATGCAGAGACGGCAAATGATACTGATGTAAGCACAATATCTAAACCAATTGATGCTGAAACAGATGAAGCATCTGCCGATCAAAGTGAGACAACGAATATTATAGAAAAAAATGAAACGGCAATAGGGGATTCTCTAGACGCGAAAAGTTCTTCGGATGAAGTGAATGAAGCTTCGGAAAAAACAAGCGCTCCTGATAACCAACCTTCTACTAAGGAAGAAAATACAGATAAGGTAGAAGAATCTGGAAATGATGATATTCAGGCTGTACAGAATACTCCTCAATATATGGAGGCTGGAAGCTTTGAAGGCGATATTAGTGGCATATTCACGATTAAAGCAGAATATAGTGAAAATACATTTCCTTTGTCCACGACGTTACAGGTAAGTTCGGACTTATCTACCGATAGAATGGAATTGGCAAAGGAAGCCTTTATTAAACAATCTGGAAAAACAGAGGAAGAGATTTCAATTAAAAATATTTATGGAATGAATATATCTTTTCGAAATCAATGGGATAATAATGAAGTTGAACCGGTTAAAGATAAGCAGGTAAAGATAACATTAACGAGAAAAGATGGAGAAAAGCTACCTGAAGGAGAACAATACCAGTTGGTTCATTATACTGACGGTAAGATGGAAAAGGTTGATTTAAAAGTGAATGAAGAGGGACAAATTACATTTACTGCTTCTTCGTTTAGCCCATTCTATTTAGGTGTGCTGGGCGCTCCGATACCGCCAAGCATCACAAATGTACCTTTGACGGTTGATTGTAAGATGTTAAATGATGTTGGAAAAGATAGTGAGGGTGTATATCATTATCAAGTTAATCCTGGGACAAATGGTGTATTTAACATTACCGTTCCAAAAGAGGCATTTCATGGCGGCGATTTCAGGTTGACAGCAACACTTCCAAAAGGAATGAAGTTTGATCAAGCAGGATTGGACCATTTAAAGGATAAGACGGAAGTGAAAAGTGTGGAATATGATCCGAATGATTTAACTTCTGTTACAGTCACCTTTAAGGGAGATGCAGGTGCATTGGATAATCTTGCTACTGCATTGGCGGTGAATACGGATATAAATTACATGTCAGCCGATGATTTGAATAATATCATAAAAAATGGTATTCCTAAGGAAACGATTTATTTCCGCTTACTTGACAGTAACGGAAATTTAATGGGCGAAAACAAGAACTATGTTGTCAGCCCAAAGACGGGAAACTCTGAGAAAATTAATGCAACTTCCATTTTTGATACGGATACGGCAAATGTTACCATAAGTAACGATATAAATAATTCTGTGGAAAAAGGTTGGTATTTCCGAGATCATTTATATCCTCTTGCAAAATTAGATATTCCTTCTGCGGGAACAGACGATAATAAGCTAATACGAATCAAACAAGTCAAGGTCTATCGTCCAAAGGGATTGGAAGATTTATGCTGGCCAGACTCGCTTGATGTTGAAAACGGAAATGTAGTCGGTGGTGGGTCATTCAAAAAGGTGAATACAACTCCACAGGTAGATGCCAATGGGACCTATGATGTATTCGAGTACGATTTAGAAGCGGATTCAAAGGTAAATGATTCAAGATTTCAAGGGCTGACATATAATAGAGATCAGTTGAAAAAGATTAGGGCCATTTGGAAATTCAAAGAGGGAGTATTCCTCCCAAGCGGAACTTTGTGTGAGGCTGCAGATACGGAAATTACCTTTGAAAGCGAAGGTGGAAAAGAAATTGTTAAGAGTGTAACTGGTACAAAGATGAAGGTTTCAAAGGGTGTTTATGATGATCGATTTAAGGTAACACCACGTCCGAATTTTAAAAAGGATTCCGCAAATATTGAGGAAGTCATTCCTGGTCACTCCAAATCCGAGCAAAAATTTGTAGAGGTATATAATTATCGATACTTATCAAATTATGATGCAAATGGTGATTTGGTTATGTCTGAAGGTGAATATACGGAAACATATCGTTTCCCTTATGAAATAAGACCTACGTCATTTAAACGAAGTGATTCATATGGATCAGGGTCAAAATTGAAAAATATTATTTTAACGGTTGTAAAAGCAGACGGAACAACTGTAACAAAAGCGGTTGATGAAAATGACATACGATATAGTTCTGATGGTACGAATTTCTCATTTGCAAAATATTTGGAAGACGGAGACAGAGTAAGTGAAGTAAAGATAGAATGGAGTGCTCTTACAAATTCTTCGGGTGGTGGAAAAACTCCAGGAACATTTAATTATGCGGTAGCGAGAACGCATGCCGATGGAACACCACTTGTTAAGGATGAGTTAATCCAAATCGGATATCATGCAGAACATCCGAAAAAAGATAGTGCACCATATACATACGATACAGATACGGATACCGATTATTTATATGTGAAGGTCGGTGAAGAAAAATGTAACGAATTTATGGAACAGGACTATACTGGAACCAAAGATGTATATTTCTTTGGACAGAAGAACGAGGCAAAATTTTGGTATAATGAGCCAAATGCGGGTGCAATCTATTTTAAAGGTGATGAGACAAATTACAGAAGTACATATACGAACCCTGTTATTACAATAAAGGCACGTGCAAATAATATTGTAGGCATTGAAGAGCCAATCAGTTATATTAAGGCGATTACTTTAAGCAAGCGCATGAAAGGTTGGAAAGTTGTTTACTCAACATACAACAAATCTACCGGTGTAACAAAGAATGATCAAGAGTATACAGTTACGAATATGGATCCAAGCGGTAGCGATACTATTATCAGTAAAGAGGCTTTAGGATTAGATGAAAACGAGTATTTTACATCTCTACAGCTGAAGTATGATGGAGTTTTCCATTTGGAATACGATAGTGATATCGATTTCTTGTACAATCATCAAATCGAGTTTAGAATGGTTCGTATATTGGGTGATGCATCAAGAAATAAATCTTTATATCACAATCAGGATGTAAAGGTGAATGGTCCGGAAACAAATCGTGGGCAGATCTATTTTGACGGATATTTTAAATGTGACGATCCTTGCTCCGGAACAGTCTATACGGATCCGAACGGAATTGAAAGTAAAGTCAGATCTGGAGACGGAATGGCTTTGAGATATAAGCCACAAGGAGAACGTTGGACGTTAAAGAGCACAGATTTTAAGAGCGATGATCGCACTGTTGTTGCTTATCAGGGTGGTATTGCAACGGCAGAAGAAAGCGAAGATACAACGTATATGTTCATGGAAAAATCTGGAGTATTTAACGGAGGTTTCCGAACAGAACGCAAAGATCTGTTGAATGATGAGAGATCGTCTACAGGCAATGCTCCAATGGATGTGCCGGAAGCAGTGTATGTTGAATTGAAGGATGATGAGTTTGATGTTGCTTCCGTTGTTTCGGAAGTGACGAGAAAATATGGTTATTCAAATGGATATAATCTGAGTGCTGAAGATATATCCGTCGTTCATGCAAATGGGAAACGATATCTTAAGATTTCTAGTGGAGGTTCTTTGAGCCATTTTGATAAACTCCAAGGAAGTTTGGAATATGAGTTAGGCAAGATCAACTTACAAGTTTGGAATGGTGCTACTTTGGGAGACCATCATCCGTTCGGAAAGGTATATTATGATGTTTCCGGTTTACTAACAAAGTATGATGGATCAGAAGCAGCGGCTTATAAGAAATATGAGTTTGAAGGTGCTGTTCCGGATGTAGATGATATTCGCAAGACAGGTGATACGACGACACCAACTTTATTTGAAGTCGGTGACATGAGTAAATTCACAGTTAGAGTTTTACAGCATGTTCTTAACGGTGTGCAGTTATACCCAGGAAAGAATAATATTGTTGATAGAAATGGGCCAGTAACATTCTTGGCACGCGAAAAAGAGAATTTAATGGTAAGTGAGCAAGTGCATATTCCAGGGTCTCTCAATGAAGGTGAAGTTGTTGTAAAACTTCCTGAAAAGGGAAATCAAATTGATGTGACATCCTTTGATAGCGAAGGTAACGAAATAAAGACTTCAAAGACATGTGACTTTACCATGCGTTTAACCGGTCCGGCAAAGAGCAATCACATCTCGGGATTAGGAAGTACGGATACGGTTACATACACGTATAGTAAAGATGGACAAAACTATGTAGATGAAAGTGCAATTTCATCTGCGGATTGGAAGGATTACCGCTATATTAAGGCTAAAATTGTACATCAACCGAATCCGGGAGGTGATGCAAATATTGATGTGAATATTCCTGTTAATGCGGAAGATACACCGGCTAAAGCGGATGACTTAAGCAGTTATATCACAGGTACATATACCTTTACGACAGGTAGTGAAGTGCTCTCAGCAAATACATCTTCAGCCCAATATATTTGGAAGCCATATACATTGAAAGGTAAATTGTGGTGGGACAAGAACGAAGATGGAGTCGTTGATGCGGACGAGCCGGCAGTAGAGAATACCGATATTGTGATGAATCTGGAAGATGCCAATGGAAATGTTGTTGGATCAACATCGGGAGAAGAAGGAATTATTGATGGACACGGAAATTTCTCAATACGTACGAATACACAGTCAACAAGTTATTCTGTACAAGGAACATTACCGGCTGGTGTCAAAGCTACAAAACAAACTGGAACAGGCGATCCGACAGTGAGTGATGCAGATTCTGATTTTGATAGAACAACAATTAAGACGGCAGCCTTCAATGGATTTGATGCAGCAGGAAATGCACAAAATGTTGCGGCAGGACTTATTAAGCTTCCTGAGCTGAATTTGACGATGCAAATGATCCATGTAACGGAATCACCATCCGTATTTAACCAAAATGCAAGCAGCGAAAATCCGAATAATTTGAAACCGGCATTAACGTATGTTCCGGTTTCGGAAGATATTCTTGATTCGGATGCAAGCGGTAAGGTAACACCAAAGCAAACAGGTTTGGTGAAGGATATTCAGGTTTCAACGGCGAATACACTTGGTGATGTCGTTGAGGGTAAATTTAACGCAGCTGTTTATGCAAACGTATTGTATAAGAATGATACGGCGGGTGTTACTGGCGATGCACCGGTGGATACAACACCATACTATCCAAGTATTGATGATTCCAATATGGATCGAGTAACCGTGCTAGGTGCGGGTACAATGAAGAAGACGGGTTATCGATTGGCGGGCTGGAAAGATGAAGATGGTAACGTATATAAAGAAAACGATACTTTCAAAACAGGAATTGTGAAAAAGGATATTACATTAACAGCAGTCTGGGAACCTATTCAATATAAAGTGACCTATGTCATTGAAGGTCCTGATGGAAGCCAGACACTTGTTCCGGCATCGGAAACACATATTTATGAAGATGTTGTGACAGTTGCTGAGAATCCGAAGTTAGAAGGATATAGTTTCAGCGGATGGGCATCTGAAGATGCTTATGTGCAAGCCGGTCAAACGTTCTCGATGCCAGATCACGACGTTGTTATCAAAGGAAAGTTTATCCAGAATAGTACGCCGAAGACAAGCGACTCGCTTCATGTGAAGAAATATCTTGGTATGCTGATGATTTCTATGATAATTTCAATGATTTGCATGCTAATTGGAGCTGTGTTTGGAAAGAATAGATTAATTGTGAAACCAGCACGTGATGTGATATCTATGAATAGAATCAACCCCGATGTTTTCGAAGATAATTCTCAACAGGGAGTGAATGAGTCTATAATTGAAAACTATAATAAAGAGACAGAACAAAAGAGAAACAAAAATCTCAAAAATAATAAGTTGCGATTATGATTCTAAATCTACTGAATAATCATTTTCTGGAGAGTAGCAATTATTTGTAGAGGTAATGTAAAATAACTTTCTTGGAGTTTGTAGAAAAATTTACACATTAAGTCGGTGGAGAAGTTGAAAACAAAACTGCACGAGTTGACGATACGTAGCAAATCTATCTCAATGGAAAGCTGAATAGCGAACGGTACGTACGGTGGCATGAGAGGTCGGAAGTTTTGGCGTTCCAAA
>CALISH010000025.1 GCA_938041275.1 uncultured Solobacterium sp. | reverse complement strand
GCGAAAAAACAAATCGAAAACGAATAAAATGCAACGAAAAAAAACGTATACAAACGTAATACGTTTCGAAAAAACCGTATACAACGTCTACGAATTGTATACGCTCGAAAATCCTTTAAAATAGGCGAATTGCTCGTTGAGCAATTGCGTAACATCGAATTTCGTAATACGAAATTCCTTATCTTGCTTTCCAGACAAATAGAGCGTTTTTTGCGATTTTGTCTGGAATCATAGATTGAAAACCACGAGTATCCATTTATATGAGATACGAAGTGGTGAACCAATATAAACACGAACAAAAAACTTTTACCAAGAATTTCTTTGGTAAATTTTTTGTGAAGTGTTGCTGCGTTTTTACTGCCGTGCGTAACGTCAGCCAAGGAAATTTTCTTGGCTGGGTGGAGTCGGCAGTCTTTGGGGCAAATTGCCCCAAAGCCATTACTCCACTAAAGCATAATTTAATAACGACATATCATCATCTTCCATGTAGAAGTCATATAACCTGTTCAATCTGTCTTCATCTTCTACATCAGTTTCAATTGAAATTATTGCTTTGATAAATTCACGATGGCTCTTATCAATCATTAGTTGAAAGAGTGCTTTCATAACCAAGTAATTCATATGTTCTCCTTTTCATCTGATGTTGTTGTGGGAAGATTTCTCTTCCCACATCCAACAAAACTATTCACCATCTAAAGTTTCCTGTACATCATCTGTAACAGGTGATAATGTTTTGAGATAAGCCTCATACAATACTTTGAAGTCTGCACTTCTATCAGCAGTCTTTTTGAGTTGGTCTTCATACTTCAACTCTGCCATCTTTTCGTCCATCAACTCTTCAAGTTTGGAACGTTCAGAAATTGCTTTTTGCTTTACAAGATACTCTGTAACATCAACTGTGCAAATGACATCTTCAAGACATTTACGTTGATAACCGGTAAGTGCTTCAAGTTCACTGACTGGTTCTAAGACAGTAGCAATTGCAAATTGCTCACCATAAGAATGGACAACTGCAACAGCACCTTTCTTTAGTTCCTTTGGACTGATGAAGATACGTGTTTCGTCTTCATCGTAGTTGATAATAAATCTGTAGTAGTGTTTCATGTGGAATTCCTCATCTACCTTTCGGTAGTATCTTTCTAGCGCCACCCTTGGCACGACTACGCAAGAGCATAGACAAGTGAAACATTGAAGAGCCAAGCCAATGAAATGTGATTGACTTGCGTAGCCCTTGATCATTTTGAACTTGCAAGCACAGAGTGCGCCGTCCTTGACAGCTGGCTGTCACAGGATTCAAAAAGGTCAAGGGTCAATCCATGAAATCAGGCTCGTAAATGTGTAACGGCAAGAGATAAAAAACAAAGGACAGCAAAGCTGCTTGATAGAGTTTTGCAAGAAACTCGTATCCTTGTTTTCTTATCTCGTCTATGCGATAAGGTCGGAGTGCCAAGGGTTGAAAGATAAATCAGAATTAATTTAGCAGTCTGTTTGCTAAAACAGATTGCTTTTAAAAAAGGAAGCCTGAGCAGATCGCATTCTGCGAAGGCATCCATGCAGTTAAAGCATTTTAAAAGCAGCACACAAGACCTGAATGGTTGCGTGTGCTGCTGCGTATCCATATGAATCTACTACCAGGTAATTTTTGGGGCAAATTGCCCCAAAAACTAATTTCCTATATAACGTAAAACACCGTCCCAATTTGAATCCCAATACAATCCACTGCAGATTTCCTTTCCCGATGAATCACCATTAACTCCATCCCAGTCCCAATGCGCTCCTAGATCAAGTCCATTTCCAAGATAGATTTCTGTATGTTCTGTTTCATTCAAGAGGATATCTCCCCTTTTTAGATTGGAACGTCCGCTTATAACAGCTTCATTAGAAATATCTCCTAACTCAGATCTAGGAATCCATATCCAATTTCCCGCATTAGTAAATACCAATCGCATTGAGTGTGTAGAAGTAATTGGTATATTAAATCCACCTGCATATCTCATTGCTGAACAGATTAAGGATGAACAATCGTAGTTTGGATTGCCATTTCTAGTTATCTGAGAATAACCATGACTATCATCATTGGCTATTTGTGTCATCCATGCAATCGCCCTTTCAACTGGTTCACCCACTGGATCGTTGATTCCTCTTTGTCCTCCAGGTATCAACGCAACTGCCAGTGACTTTACATTTGTTGATTCATCTTCACTCATTTTGAAACCATATCTTGATTCAATCTCTTTCAAGCACTCTTGTGAATCTGCATCTTTGAAGATCTGCATATACGCTGCATAATCACCATCGCTTACTATAAATTCACCTGTTGTCTTGAAATAATAAAATGAGACAGATTGTGCAAGATAATATGAGCGATAATCGGAAGGCTTATACTTAGATATACCTTGGTATTCCGGACTATTTATCCAGGCTTTTACACTTTCTTCTATACCTTCAGTATCTGCATTTCCATTCAGACCTTTGAAGAAGGATACGATTGCATTCGTAGCAGTCGCTACAGGCTGCAGAACGGTGCCAATTGCCATAATAGGTACCATTCCTATCATCATAATAAGAAAGCCCGTACAGACCCATTTAAACAGCTTCTCAAAGGATATCTTCATTGTGGTTACTCAACTCCTATTTCCTTTAATTCTTGATCGGTAGCGATGATTTGAATCGGTATTCTTCTATTGCCGCAAATAAAGATTGCTTGTCCTAATTGGAAATTCTGCAGATAAGTAATTTCATTACTATTGAAGTTGCATAATTTCAATACGTCATTACATGCATCTTTATCCAGGTACATGACGATCTTATATGTAGAGTTATTAAAAATTGCTTTGCCGTGCGTAATGATACTGTCATCTGCGAAGTCTCGTGGCTCCTGTGTACCGACAATCATCATACAGTTATACTTTCTGGCACGTCTGTAGAATTGAGCAATCAATGGTGCTGTAGAACCTTGTAGGATCATTGTATGTGCCTCGTCGATAATGAAGGCTGACTGATCATTATTATCCAAACATTGATCCCAGGAGAACTTGAACATAATGTGATTTAAAGCTGCACTCAGATTAGAAGATGCGTTGAATAATGCTTTTGTTCCAAAGGCAATGATCTGTCTTTCTGGATTTGTAAATGTAACTGTTGTATGACCAACAAAGTAAACACTCCATTCAACCATGATACGCTGCATCTTCATTCTTAGATCCATCAAACGATCCAATTCAACTCTAGCTGCAGTATCTTCTTTTAACTCTTTGATTCTCTCTTCCAGGCATTCATTAAATGTCTCGAATGTAGGCATATCTTCATAACGTAGTCCCTTAAAACTTGCAAATTGTCCATTCTCATCTCTTGTAATGCCAACTTTCGCATATGCTCGAAATGTAATATCACCAGTGAAAGTTAAAGTATCTTCAGAAATATTTGGATATAAGAATTGTAGTACCTGGTTAATATCTTCAATGACATTGTAGATAGCAATCTCAGTATCATACATCTTCTCATCTCCATCTTCTTCCTCTGAAGTAATCTTCTTCAGATCAAAGATATTGATGATATTTCCTTTTTGTCCCCAAGCAACATACGTTCCGCCATATTTCTTGGTAAGGTTTCTATTCTTATTTTCTGGATCAATCCATACAATCCGGACTTTTCTCTTTATGAGGTCTCTGATAAGAAGTCCCATTGTCGTACTCTTACCTGAACCGGATTTACCAACAACAATCATATTGCCATTGATACGCTGTGTTAAACGAGCTTCACTCTTATGCGTGTTATAGAAGAATGGATCAAACATGATGATTCCCTTATTCTGTAGCTCACAGCCTAGCAGCATACCCTTTGGATCTTTAAGTGTTTCAAAAACGTATGGCCATAGTCCTGCAACACCTCTAGAAGGTAACAAGAAACCAAAGTTCTGCTCAACGATAAACGGAGATTTTGCTTTAAAGAATAAAGGACAGGATATACGTAAAACAGCTTCTTCTAAATATCTTGCATCTGCAAGCATGAAGCCTATGCTACGCATACGTAGTTTTATATCCTTCACCATTCCTCTTAGACTCTGCAGATCGTCTGCATAAACGGACAATACCATAATGACATTATGTGTTCTATCCGTATCACGTAAGATTTCCTGAATGTACTCATTCAATGATGCTAGGTCATTTTGCAGATGTTGTCTGACTTGTGGATCCCTTGTTTGATAATACTTTCTTTCCTTTTCCTGGTACTCCATCTTGAGTCCTTTAGCAATGCTTTCATCTGCAGTATCCGTTGTCATAAATAACTTGATATTTGGATTATTTACATAATCGCAAAGAATTCCAAGGCTATATCCTTGTGGCAGTCGCTTTATCAAGATATTGGATACATACTTCTCTCCAATCATGTAATGATCTGGCTTTAATGAGAAACAAAATGGTGCCATTCTCGATTGTCTGATCGTACTAATCTCTGGAATAAGATTTTCAATAGGTGCATCTCTTGCATCTAATAATGGTTTTGTATTATCTACCAACTCATATTGATCATCATTCGCATTGTATTCCATTTCGACATTTTCATATGAGAATATTCCCCTGGAATAGTAGTAATCTGGCACTGGAGTATTTTCGAAGACATACGCAATGTAGTTATAAAAATCGAATTCATTCAGCTTCTTTGGTTGGAAGCCAGCAACAGAAAACTCATTAAACAATTCCCAATAATTTTTATCCAACTCTTTTGGATCGCTAGAACGGATCATGATAAAGAAATTTAATTCTTTATATGCATCACAGAAACTGTCTAATTTGTCGATATCTCCATCCATCAGTGTCTGGATAATACGATCATCTTCCATTCTCTGTCCTTCAATAATCTGATCAATATATGATTGGACATCAACTTTTGTTAATACAAAACTGTAATACATTTTAAAGCGTAACTTATTCAAACAAATTCTCAGTCCATCGACATGTCTAACCTGCTCTTCATAGTCATCTAAGAAAATATCATGTGGATTGACTTTGATACCTCTGATCCATGCTTCCTTATTGCCATCCTTCAGCATGATATAGTCTTCACCAACTTCACGGATATTCATCCAATCCATTGTAGTATTTACTTTTTTCCGCAAAGTTTTTGTGTCCTTCTTCGCTTTTATTAGCCTATCTTTTTGTTTCTTTTCTAGGCTAGTTAGTTTTCTTATTTTATTCATAGCTTAACTTCCTCATCTATTGAACTTCCACCAGTATTTTGATATTCACCAGCACTTACCCATACTTTTCTTGTACGGCTAAATAAAAAGAGTACATGTAGATACTCTAGCCAGTTGTGATAGATTCCATAGGGCTGAATCAGCATATAACCAATACCTGCAGGAAGTGCCAATAGCACGATTACAACTGCACTTCTTCCTTCCAGTGCAGATAAATAAACATACATGAAAAAGAAAGTACTAATAATACCTGCAGCAAGTATCATTAGATCCAACTTCCTATATTTTCCTAAAACCAATTTTCCACTTTTAAAAGGTGCTGGGCTATTAAATCTCATTCGTTGCTACCTCCTTTAGCTGCATCATACATTCTATGTGCCGCTCTTGCTGCAGTTACAACATGAGACTGTCTACTCTGGATCATTCCACCTCTTGTACGTGTTTGAACAGGTCTAGATAAACGATTTGCTGACATCTGATATAGACTTGAACCAGCCTGATTCACCATTCGTCCAATTCTGCTATTACTATTCATATCTGCAATTCTTCTTGCAATAGAATTTCCGTCTTTTGTCATTCGTCTAGGTGTACCTTCTCCACTACCCAATCCACTTAGCATGGATGGATTTACACTGCTTTGTGGCATATTAGAGTCATCTAATCCTGGCACTCCATTTATACCACCTGCAGTTCCCTGGCTTGGGGCAATTTGCCCCAAAGGACTAGTGCCGCCACCTTCAGAACCATTTGTATTTCCAATCCCTGCTAGGATTCCTCCAGAACCTCCTGTAAGACCACCTAAAGCTTCTCCAGCAGAATGGAGCAATCCAGTACCACCTACTAAACGTCCGCCTCCATAAATGGCACCAGCACCCATTGTAAGAGCCGCTCCAGCAGCCATACCACCAATACCGCTCATTGCAGAAGAAATCATGCCTAATGATTGCATCTGTTGGAATGCAGTACCTACACCAACATCTCCTCCAAGCAACTGTGCAATACCAGTAGGAGCATTCATAACTGCAGATAAGGCACCGATAAAGAAGATTACTTTTGCTAGTGCAGAAATCGGAACGGCTGGTGTAACCGCCAATACTAAAATTACTAGCATCATCTGATAAAAATTAGTTAAAAAATCAGCCAGGCATAATTTCCACCATATCGAGAAGGTATTATTGTCTGGATCAAACATTCCAGAAAAAACCCATGGTGAAATCAATATCTTCAATAGAAGATTAATAATTCGCTGTGCAACTTGTATTCCTATAAACACAAATAAAAAGTCTGCCACACCAGCGGAGACTCCAGCAAATACAATATCAAAAGCAGATGGATAAATTAGATAAGCATCTTTTGTTGCATTCAGTTTATTGATGTCAATCGTGTCTAATTTAACTTCAGAAACATCACTTCCACCATATCCTGCAGCGACCATAATTGATGATGGTTTTGTATTCTCATCAAAACCTGTAATCAATGTACCTATGCTTTTCGTTAAGCCGCTTGAAATACCAGAGACTCCTTTAAAGAATCCAGGCATAAGTAATATAACAATTCCTAAAATAGCAAACTTTTTAAACACATCCGTTGGACTAAACTTTAGAATCTTTTCTTCATCCGTTATTGTCTGTAAATAATAAAATACAAATCGAATGATAATCAAAGAACCCGTTAGGACAAGCAATCCAGTCCACCAATTCCAAATAAAATCAAAGTTTCCTAGATTCAATCCTATTAATTCTTTTAAAATCCCATATATCAGATCCATTAAACCAAATGAAGCTTTGCAAAAGAACCAGATCATATTTCTGATCATATCCAACAGCATATCTCCTGGTTTCATTTCCTCACATCCTTTCTCTTTAAAAACTTGGGGCAAATTGCCCCAGACTTTTTAAAGTCCAAAAACTTTCATGATTGCAGATAAGGCTTCAACAACAACTGCCCCTGTAACAATCTTTACAACCGACTTTGACCATGGTTTCTGTTCTTGCTCAGCTTCATCCTTTCCTGTCCATTTGATATAAACCCAAATACTTGCTGCTAAAGCCGCTAAAGGCACAAACCATAATAAGAAACTTGTTAATGGTTTGAAGAATGTCTCTACAAGTGATTTAGCTGCTCCTTCATTGAATGTTAATCCATCCGCATGTGTAGTCATTACGTTCAATGCGGTTACAGATACTGTAGTAATTGCTGCAGATACTTTATTTCTAATATTCTTCATGTTATTTTCCTTCTTTCTAATTAAAAACTTATTCCTTCGTCCTCAAAGCCCATGCCTACGATACCCTCATTCATAATGCTTGCATCACTTGACAATACTTCCTGGTTTTCATGTATTAATCTAAAGCCAGCATTGATTAGGATTGCATCTCGTAAGGTTTCATATGTAGCACTCTTTTCTTCTTCAGAATCACCCTTCTTATATGCATCGAACTTATCATTAATCCAGTCCTGATGTTCATCTAGACATCTATATTCCATCTCAGATATTCTCTCATTTAAAAAATCATCCTTGATTTTCTCCTGGATGTATTTGGAATGATCTTGTTGATTTTCCTCTTGTAACTTTTCTTGACGTATCTTCTCTCTTGCGATTGGTGCCTGCTCTTGGATATAATCACAAATCTTTTCCGCATCTTTGATTGCTTGGAAAAGAATCTTTGGATCGTTTTTTAATATCTCAACCCAAGACTGAATATACGCTTTGTGATTATCTAACAGTTTAGCTTCCGTTGGCATATGTAGATCTGCAAAAAGAATAGATGATGCAATCTCTGCTCTTAATTCTTCTTCAGCATATTCAGCACTACCAAATCTTCCACCCAAGTCTCTATTCAAACGCTTCTCTGCTCCGGTAGAGTGTGCCGTTTCATGTAATCGTGTCGCATAATAATCCCCAACAGTTTCAAATGAATCCTTTGTAGGTAACACGATCTTGTCATCTTTCACACTATAGAATGCTCTATCACCATAATGGTTCAATTCAACACCCATTGTTTTTAAAGCTTCATCACAAAACTCTTGTAAAGCAGGCATAGATACTGTGTGTTCTCTTCGTTTTGTACGTTCTGGCACTCCTTCTATACATGAGTAATTAAAAACCGTATAGGTACGCAACATCAATGCATAGTTCTGTGCTTCACTTGGATCATCGGCAACAATCTTTGCATATTCCACAAAATCAATACTTTGTTTTGTTTCACGATTGATCATCTTGGCTATTTCTACCGGCACCCCTTCAGAACCCTTTTTCAAGTGCCATTTTTGATTAGGATGATATTTATTATCCTTATCAGCAATCTGATTGAATGTAGCCCATCTCGTATCTTCATACCCTCTTTTAGTTGCAATGTAATCCAACAGCAGGTAATTAATTCCTCTATACTTTGTTTTTGAAACAGGATTTTCTGGTCGTGAACCTTGCCATGTCTTTTCCCAAGGGATGACATTTTCTTCTAATGCTTTTAGATAGAACTCCGCAAGCTGCTCTCTTGTCTTCGTAACAAACTTTCTATTTTCTGACATAGAACAGGATCTCCTCATCTGGATTTTCTTCTAATAGAGATGACTCTTCATCTTCTTCATTGATCGTTTTCAATAATTCTTTGAAGTCATCCTCTGTCATCTCTATTTCTTGTTTTTTCTCCATTGCTTACTTTCCTTTCCTGGGGCAAATTGCCCCAAATCTTTTAAAATCACTTATAACTAATCTGATAAAATCTCTAAACACATGACATAGATCAATTCATCAAATGAAATGATTTGTTGTTCGATACCATTCGTAATGGTGTATTTACTATATTTTTTATCTTCGATAATCAAGCTATTTAATTCAGCCTTATCTACTTTCGCTTTTGAAAGATTCAAAATTACATAATAGCCTTCATATCTAGAACCTTTCGGAAAATATACTTTATACTCTCGTCCATCCAACTTCATCGGATCAACTTTTATCCGTAATTGATTAACTCCCTCCTGCATCCAAATCTCCCATCTTTACCATTATCTTTGCGATTTCCATTGTGATTCTTGAAATAAGATCATCTGTAACTACTTCAAAGTTTCTCTTTGGTGTCGCATATCCTTGAAATACCATATCTGGATACTTGAGAATCATTAACACTTTATCTTTGATAGCTACCTTGTAATACAATCTCTTATTGTGTATTACAGATTCTAAGCTTTGAATCTTATACCGTTCTATTCGATGGATTGCATCTCTAGCATCACCCAGATAAATAAAATTACAGCACTTTTCTAGAATAGGAATTCCATTGAAGAAAATATCAAAAGTAACATTATTCTGTTCCTTTGTATTTAGTTCGATCGTTACACCTTTTCTCAATAACTTTGAGAATCTACTTTCCATCGCTTTCTTTAACTCAGGCACTGAGTTATAACTGGTACTGAACTCATTTTTTATTGAAGAAATCTGACTATAATAAATCAAATCAATCCCATTCTTATCTGGAATCGTGTACCAGCATTCATATATCATTTCCTCACATCCTCTCTCTTTAAAAAACTTGGGGCAATTTGCCCCAAGCATTCTTAATCAAAATCAATTCCATCATCTTCCATGGAGACATTCTCAAATAAAGATGAATTATTATCCTCTATGATTACATCTTCCTCTAAAGGTACTACAACCTCTTGCTGTGTTTCTATCACTTCTAGTTCTACTGATGTTTTATCCTCTATTTGACTTTTATTAAATGAACCGCTATAATCAACTACAGATAAAGCATCTGTTATTTCTCGGGGCAATTGGAAGCCCGCATGAGATTTAATAGATGCTTTTGTTTTCTCATTACAATAGAAATTTTTATTATTTTCATATGTCTTTAAAAGGAATTTATCAAAATCCATTTTCTCATAGATTGATGTGATTTCATTTACTTCAATCATCTTAATGTTTTTATCATATCTACACACTGCTATTAAAGGATGTGCTTGTAATTCACTAGATTCATTAAGTAAAAAAATTCTACTTGTATCCTGTACCAAACTATCAAATGCTAGATAACTTTTCTCTAACATCTCATTGATTCTACTCACAAAAGCATATCCAAGTTGATGTTTTTCACGTAATTTAATAACCGTTGATACATTAATAACAATTGGTTTTGATTCATCCAATCCACCAGCAAATGCTATAGATTTAGATTCTGGAGACACAACCATTGGATTCGTAACATTGTACACTCCACTGGATAGATCAATTAATTGTCTATCAAACGAATCAATGCTTCCATCTTCGTGTACTATATCACCGTTTATTCTTCTAAGTTCCTCTGTACGCATACTTCAAAAGTCTCTACGCTTCCTCATTTGAATTCTTGCTTGAAGTCAAATGGCAATCATCCACATATACTTCCGTTATATAAACTTTCTTATCGTCCTTCTCGTATGAACGTGTATGTAACTGTCCTTCCAGTTCAATACGTGATCCCTTTTTTCCATAGTTTCCAAGGTAATCGGCTTGCACGCCCCATGCAACACAATTGATGAAATCTGCAGCATCATCCTTGGATCTTGTACGTTGCACAGCAACTGTAAAGTTTGCTACATGCTTGCCACTTTCTCCTTCTGTAACTTTCACTTCAATATCTCTAACTAAATTTCCTGACAAAATCACTCTGTTGTTCCACATTTTTATTTCTCCTCTCTCTGTTTACAACATTTCTTTTAATCTTTAAAAAAACTTGGGGCAAATTGCCCCAAGCATTCTTCATGTATTTACTTCACTAATTCCTTCTTCTTAAAGAATAAGAATACTGCTGCACCTAGGCTGCCAATCAACAAGACTACAAATAATACCGCATTGAATGTATCACCTGTCTTAACGGAAGGTAATGCTGTATCATTAACTACCACTTTTACGGCATTGTTTACAGCAAAATCATAATCTTCACTCAATTCAACTTTGAAGTGATCGTGATTGATTCTGTATCCTTCAGGTGCTGCTGTTTCCTGTACATAATAGCCACCTAAATCATCAGCATATCCAACCTTCCAAGTGATAACTCCTTCACCATCTGTAATACCTACGCAAGGATTTCCATCCTTATCTAAAGCAACTGTACCATCTGCCTTAAACAGTGTTAATTCTGCACCCTTTAATTTCTTTGTATTGTCTTGTGCATCAACTTTCGTTGCGGCTACATAGAATACTTTACGATGGTCAACTGCCATGATTACCTGTTCATGTTGTCTTGTACCTGTTACTTCAAATTCGATATCTTCAAATTTTTCAAAACCAAATGGTGCTTCAGATTCTCTAAGGATATATTTTTTTCCACCTTCGACATATTTGCTGATATCTACCGGTTTATTTCCTGTTGTATATGCAAATACAACATTACCGGTATCTTTTTCAATTACTTGGAGAATGGCACCTGAAACATTGTTTCCATGATCATCTACTTTAGCTACGTCAATGACGATCTTTGCATCTTCATAATCGATGCCAACAATTGTTTTATTATCTTTGATTTCAAATGCTTTTGGATCAGT